>CAZCTG010000001.1:0-29048 GCA_964501695.1 uncultured archaeon
TGGTACCCTAGTGGCTCAGAAGGTCAAGATAAATACAACGGTAAGCCATTCCCAGACCTTAGTTGTTATGATGATTTTAGGATGAGCTTTCACAATCAAGGTACTGAAGCGATACTGGTCAATTTGTGGATAACCACCGGCTACACCGATCCAGGATGGGAGCAACTGGGCACGTATGCTCAAAACGGCTGGGTCGAGGTGTCAGAGTGTACATGGATAGAACTGGTGCTCAATTTTCACAATGCCGAGATGTGGCAAGATACCTGGCCAGATGGTCCGTGGGGTCAGTACACTGCCAGCGGGGAAGTGCCGCACAGGAACTATCTTACCGGCATCGGATTTCAGCTTGTAACGCCAGTACCAGCAGACTTTAGCGTTGATGTGGATACGGTTCCTGAGCCTGCGACGATTGCCATACTTGGCCTCGGAGGATTGCTTCTTCGCAGAAAACGGTTTGCATAGGCGTCTGCTAATTTTTTTAGTAATGGAGGTACAACAAGTATGAAGAAAATTAAGTTCATAGGTTTATTTGTGTTGTTTTGGATTTTAATCGCGGCAGGAGTTTCGGAAGCTACTCTGGTCGCTTACACCGGATTCGAGGAAGTCATCGGAAGCAACAGCGTTTACACCGGTAATCTCACATCACCCGGATGGCTGCCTAACCGCGCCGACGAGATGGTAGTGGAATACTTGTTGCCTGTGAATGAACTTGGATTCCGAACGTACTACAACGGGACTGACGGGCCCGTCTGGGGCACGGCAGATTCCGGTGACTTGATTGGCGTCTATGACTCAGGGCACAGCGGCAATAACTCGTTTGCATTGCAAGATACCGACCCGGAGTGCAGACTCGTCCTCGATGCTATGAGCCTCGTTGACTGGTCTGATGTCAACGTGACCCTGTGGTTCAAGTTGATGGACACCGATTACACCAGCGCAGGCCCTGAAGGTAGGATGGCAGCATGGGTAGATACTGATGAAGGTAGATTCTACATTTTCGACATGGACACAACAGAGCTAAACTTGCACAGCAAGGATTCATGGACGCTGTATAGCGTGAACATACCTAACTCTGCAACCACGGCAACGCTGAATTGGCTCGTCCACGTGCCTGGTTCAAGGCAGGGTGCCCAACTCGATGACATCCAGTTCACGGGTACTACCATTCCCGAACCGGCAACGGTTATTCTTTTAGGTCTTGGCAGCATTGCTTTGCTGCCGAGAGGGCGACAGAAGTAGCAGCAACGCATATGTCGCAATAGCAACACTAAACTCAGAGAGCAAGGGGAAAGAAAACCATCCTTGTTCTCTGTTTTGTTTTGTCAACTTAGAGGGACTTCAGCTGGGCTTTGCTCCTAAACCCCTAAAATCAAGCCCTCTTTAGGAGCAGAATGGTGAGGATATGAATAGAAAACAATTATTAAGGAAAGAAAAAATAATACATTATATGGGTCTGGTCATAAGGGTAGTAGCAAGCACAGTTCCAGCAATATTATCTGTTTTCTATGGTCTATCAGCTTATCAAAATGTAATTGCTGGAAAGAGTGTTTTATTTGAAAACAATCTTGATATATTATTATTTGTTATCTTCTTACTTTTTGTTCTTGGTTTGTTTGTGCAGAAAAAATAAACTTTGGTGTTATCCCCAATTCCTTCATTTCGTGGATAACGCAAACAATGTTATGCGCTATGAACTTGCACAATAGCTCGTTCTTCTGCGCTATGAAGTTCTTGCTTTTCAGCTTGTCGCCGAACTTCATTTTGACAGCTTTGAATGTGCTTTCTATATTGCTTCTTAGATGATAATGCGTCATGAAGTCGTCACGATTCATCATGAAGTAATGATACATCTTTGACCATGTGTTTGAGCTATACCATCTAACGGCTGCGTTATGCTTGAAAGCTATGTATGGGACAGCACCTATGCTATTGACTACTTCGTGATTCTCATTACTTGAATACCCCTTGTCGGCAACAAGCTCTTGGATATTGAATCCGTTGCCATATGCTTCCAATAACATAGGTTTAAGCAGAGGGCAATCATTTACCCTTTCGCCTGTTATTTTAGCCCCGACTATCACATTTGTCTTTACTCCGATAAGGGCATGAGCCTTAACCCACCTGTGATGCTTCTCCTTGCCATATTTCTCTATGCCATACTGATTGAATTGGCTTGTTCGGAATCCTGTGCTATCCTGTGCAAATGTGCTTTCAATGCCACGCAGAGGCATAGCCGACAAGACAAGCAACCTATTCAGAACAAGCGTTATGTCCTCTCGCTGGAGCAGCTTGTTTATGGCATTGAAGTTCGGTATTTTCTCTATATCCAACCTATCATGCGCTTTTGAGTATAGGGAATAAGCCCTTCGGCTTGATAGTTGGCTATACACCTTCTCTATGGCGCAATAGACGCTGTTTCTCATGCCCAATCGTGGCCTGCCTGTTATCTGCGGTAGCTCCGCTATGCTTCCGCAGAGGTCAGCAAGCAGCTTGTCAAAGAGTATAATCTCGCTTGTTTGGGCTGCATTGTATGAAGCCCATGCCTGCGGATATGTGACCTTCATGGTCTTGGTTATGGTTGTGTTTCCTTCCTCGTCTATTTTTCTTTCAACTGTGAACATCACAGCATATTGATGTTTGCAAATGCAACCCCTTGTTTCATAGTCAGGGCAAGTGCAAGCGGTTTTGCCGTTATCTTCATAGACAAGATAGCCACCATTCGTGGTTTGCGAGGGGACTATCCAGCCCTTCGGAGTTCTTGTCAACGCCTTTGTTTGGGCTATCTGCAAGCCCTTTATTCTTCGGTTGTTATTTTCTGTCATATCATTCACCTATTAATAATTGTTAGTTGTTATTAATAAAGATAACCGATAGCTTTATATATACCTTCATTAATAACCATTAATAGGTGCTAATATGCCCAAAAAGATGATATTGGAAGCTGATAACGAGCTTTGGAAGGATGTGTTGAAATTCAAGATAGACAAGAACCTCAAGAACAACAATGAAGCCGTCATAGAACTGATAAAAATCGGGCTTAAGAAGCACGCAAAATGAGCACGAAATACACTTTTAAGCCTAATCACCAATATTTATACAAACCTACAGAAGTTTGGCTGCCAAGTGGGTAAATGGGCGCTCCCAGCTCATGACCTTCTCATCACGCAGAGCGTCCTTAGTTTTTCTTCATTTAGCATGAAGGTTCCGTCACGCTCTTTTGTAATCCTTTACCTCAGGCTTTAACTCCTTCTGTAGATTTGCTTTTCTTTGTTCTTTCTATATCATGTTTTCTTTCCCAATCCTCACGCATGGACTTTAGGGCTGCTTCAACCACAGGCCAATCCGAATCGGATTTTATGTCCCATACGAAATCTCTTTCAGGTGTCCCTATAGTTATTTGATGCATGGCATCAGGTATTACAATCTTTGGTTTCTTAGTATCCGAACCAGATTCCTTGAGAATTTCTTGCTCTGCCTGTTTTATTGGTTCTGTGCTATCAATCACTTTTTTAGCGACGTCTGTCAAAACAACTTTTGCTCCTCTGCCTTTGCCCGTATGCGTTAGGGTGTTAATGTATTCACCATAACTAAAGAATGTTCCAACCATTCGGTCAAGCAGTATATTTGAGCTTACACTCCCAAAGTTCTCAATGAATTTTACCTTGATGTCTTGCGAATTCGTTTCACCGCCTGAATGAAGAATCCATTTCACCATGCTGAGATATTCACTCGGAAGATTCCTTATCATTAATATGTTTCGTTTTTCGCCAGATGTTATTGATACCTGTCTGCCCAAATCAGTCAGATGAATTTTCTTGCTATCAGCATCTATGAAACCGAGATATTTAGCAAGATTCAGCGTATATTTTCTGTTGACGTTCTTCTTCTCGCTTAGGTTAGACCAAAGCGTATCAACAAGCATCCCATCCTTCCCTGTATTCTTCAATTCGCTTATCATCTTGTCAAGTAGCCCCATGTTTGTGTTATAGGGCAACATTCCGCCTTTTTCTTTTTTCATGTAATCACCTAATACTACATTGATTTTAAGCTATAGTTACATAATATGTCAATTTATTTATAAGGATAACGTAAGAAGCTACTTTTAAGCTCTTTAAAGATGCTTATAAGTAGCGCAAACAATTGCTTTCATGCCAGAGAAGAAATCCGACTTAAGCAAGACCGAGAGGGTGGGAGTCACATTCACGAGGAAGCAGATTGAACTTTTGGACGAAATCGTGGTCGGCGGAAACATAGGCAGTAACAAACCCGAAGTCATAAAGTGGATAGTGATGGAATACTTAAGGCAGCACGATAAGCTCGGATAATATTTAATCTTCTTTTTCTGTGACAGCCAATAACAACGCCCTGACATGCGAACCGACTGTTTCTGGTATTGGGTTTCCATTTGAATCCATTTTCACTTCAGATAGTTGTTTGATTAGCTTTTCGTTATTTGGAAACTTTAACTTTCTATCTTCCATCAATTTTTTTAATTTAAATAAACTCTCTTTAAGGTCTATCTCCCTTGTCATAACAAGAAAATAGATTGACTATTTAAAAGCATTTTGGACTCAAAACTTCATTCTATTAAGCAACCCTTTTCAAAGCTTTCAAGTTCTTCTAAACCACCATAATAATACACATCATAGCAAGCTCTATAAAACTCATTGTAGATTGCTGGTATATCTTTATCTTCGCCTGCGCACCAAGTCGCACATTCTTTTATCTTCTGCGATACTTCTAACTTCTGCTGGACATCTTCTCTGTATGAATCATAAGCTGTATTATTGGATGCGCATCCAGAAATGATTATGACAGCAACAATTCCGATTGGGAGTATCCAGCGAATATCCATAAAATCACTGCTTCCAGCTCTTATTTAGCTCTCCTAAATGTCAATAAAGGATAACCGAAAGAAAAAACACTGCCGACACTGCTTTGCTGAATAAGCTCCCATCCCACACTTGCCATTCTATTCACTGTTTCTTCTGTCCACTCTGGAACATTTCTTTTGAAACGGTCAAAATACGTCATTTGAACTGTTGTGTATTCGTATTCTATCTTTGGCTTCTTAACAGGCATATCTAAAAGTGAGATTTGTGGCTTAAAAACGCCTTTAGGAGCAACCTATAGGTTTAGGAGCAAAGCCCTTCAGCTTAATATCAGGGCTCTGCGAAATAATTGCCATGTAGAGCCTCTTGGGGCATGCAGTTCCCCTGCCGGACGTGGCCGGGTTTTTGCCGTAATAAAAGAAGATGTCCGCTTTTCAGGGCTCACTCTTCCAGCACAGCCCTATTGTCGAAGCCGCCAAGCTTCCTTATCTTGTGCTTTCTCATGCTTTCCACAGCCTCGACCGAGATTTTATTGTGCTTCATGTAGGAATTTATGGCCTCCACGATGTCGACAATCTCATCGACTTCCCTATTCTCGGTTTTCGCCTCTTTCAGCCTGCCGGCGCTTTCCAGAATGCTGTGTTTCAGCGCCTCGATGAACTCCGCATCTTCAGCTGCCCTGACCTTGCTGCGCTCCTTCTTCCCGAAGAACATTTTCGGTATCTTGTCCCTTATGAGATGCAGTTTCCCCATCCTTTATGTTGCGAATTGGACTTAAAAGGGGATTTTGACCTAAAAACTATTTTTCGCCAGCTCCTTGCTGTCAACTGTGGTAGCCTTATAAACAGAGTTTAGTATCTGATTGTATGATAAACTGGAGTTTAGTTTAGGTATTAAAACTAAAGTTACTTTATAAATGAGTTATAGTTTATGTAATCTTTATAAACTAAACATGCTATATATTTAACATAAAAGTGGTTTTCATGCAAGAGAATGAATTCTCAGGAACCAAAACTGGTCGTCTGGTATGGGAACAGAATGGTATGTATTATAGGTTTGAGCCCAACCCTTTGCCACTTGGTTTCAATCTCACAGCTACGCTCGGGAACCAGCTACTGAATACATCGCATGTCCTGGGACAGTTGGACGGTCTAACCAGCAAGCTATCGGAAGAAGAAATAAGCCTTCTTAGGCTGCCTTTCATAATGAAAGAGGCGCAACTAAGCTCTGAAATAGAGGGCACAAGATCCACCCTCAGTGATGTTTACAAAGGCGAGAAGCAGAAGGAAACAGATGCCCAGAAGGCATTGGATAATGAGGAAATTCAGAACTACGCAGAAGCTCTTGGTTATGGCCTCACCATAGCCATGGAGAAAGGGATAACAGAAGAACTGATAAAGAGAATGCATGAAATACTGCTTCGAGGTGTCCGTGGTTCCGACAAGCAGCCTGGAGAATACAAAATCCATCAGAATGCCATAGGCAGCAGGCAGGACACCATGGAAAGTGCAAAATTCGTTCCTGCATCCCCGGGAACTACTCCTTCTTTGATGGAGAACCTCATTGAGTTCCTGAACAATGACAGGACAAGCAACGTCCTTTTCAAGACAGCAGTAAGCCATTATCAGTTCGAGGTCATCCACCCTTTCAGGGATGGCAATGGCCGGCTTGGAAGGCTGCTCATAATGCTCATGCTTTACAAGGACGGTATACTATCGCAGCCGCTTCTCTACATCAGTGAATATTTCAACAGGAACAGAAGCGCATACACGGAATCGTTGTATGATGTGAGCTCTAAAAACAAGGTTGAGGAATGGGTGATGTTTTTCCTAAAGGCCTTGGAAGTTCAGGCCAAGAGTTCCCTGAAACTGATACGGGATCTGGAATATTACAAGAGAGAAATGAAAGATGTCATGTGCAAGGTGTCCAGCAGCATAAAGATGGACCAGCTGATAAACCTCCTGTTCAAGAATCCTTTCATAACCATAACAGACGTTGCTAACGCCCTGGGAATGACCGTGCCCGGGGCCTCCAACCTGGTTCATAAGTTGGAGAGCAGAGATATTCTTAAGGAAATAACAGGGAAGAAAAAAAGAAAGATTTTTCTGGCTCACATTATTCTGGACATCCTTGAGGGCAGACAGGTTATGAGAAATCACTCGAAGACAGAGAGTTCTGCATCCAAATAACCATATATGGAACCGTGGGCGTGGATTACGAGCTCCTAAAGGAGCTTGCCGACAATGTGGCCGCCAAGATAGCCTGATTTAAGCCGGGAATGCAATTCTGTGCATGGCAAAAAACCCCGCAGAGACTTTCATCAAGGAGATAGTCCTAGGTTTTGGCTTCTTCAGTGGTATATTCGCATACATAGGCATAGACCCGCAGATTGAGTTGCTGAAAGTGGTAGCTTCACTGATACCCAATGGCGGCATATATGTATGGCTCATATCAGTCGCGCTTTTCGCAATCTCCTCAATACTCACTTATGTTGTGGGAGGCCCTGTTGGCATAATTGCTGTAATTCTGGCGTTCTTCGGGGGCCTTTTCATAGCAACGAATAGCGCTCTCGGTGTATTTCTGACCATCGCCGCAATTGGCGCGGGATATTTGGCCATATACTTGAAAGGAAATAGCCAGAGACTACTTTTTTGAATGGTTTATAAATAAAAATGACAACTATGCATATGGATTCCAATGAACCTACGAGCGTAACAAAAAGAAATAGGAAACCTGTTTATATCGCTGCTATTATACTTATGGTCATATTGGGATTTCTTGTAATTCTTCACCACAGCGCGAAAAATATTCGCAGTACTTGCACATCCAGCCCCACTCTTCGCGCGCCTTTGCCTCTGCTTCGGGCAGCGCGCCCGACTTGAGTTTGCTGTCCAGTTCCGCGAACCGCGCGATTGCCGCCTCCGCTGCGTTCCTGTCGTAGTTCACCGTGAACCACTTGCCTTCCAGCGAGTTCTTTTCAAGATAGAGTATGACGCCTTCCTTGACTTCGTGGGCATGGAGATAGAGCTGAAGCTGCATCACGTGCGCGTCCTGCGGCGCGTCCATCCAGCCCAGCTTCAAGCCCGTGCTCTTGACCTCCAGTATGAACCTGCGGCCGTCGGCAGTCAGCATGAAGACGTCGTCAAGCCTGCCTGAAACGACGAAATTCGGCTGCCTTATCTTCAGCGAAACCTCCTTCTCGAGCAGCTTCACTTCCGTGTTCTTCGGACTTTCAAGCACTTCCGCCATGAAGTCGTGCAGCAGGCCGCCGAGGTAGAAATACTTGCCCTTCTTGGGGTCGGTGGGCTGCGGATACTTGTATGAATACCATGCCTTACGCATGCAGCTCCCTGCCTCCGACGGATAGTAGCTGCCTATCCTCTTGGGCCTGCTGTCGCGTTCAAGGTGCCTCTCAATCAGTTTGTTGAAGTCAACGGGCATGGAAAATCCCCCACCCAAATGCTGGATTTTACTGTCCCATGAGTTGCCTGTGCATTGAACTCATGTGGGCATGGATAGAATTGGCGGCCGAGAATAAATGCATTTAACCCAGCAGGACCTTCTGCTGCCTGCTCCATTCTTTGTCCGGGGTGTTTTTCACCCATTCCGCATGCATCTTCACGAATTCCAGCCGCTGCTTCCTGTTGAGTTCCATCTCCTTCTTAAGCGCCTTGAGGTCTATTTCAGGAAGCTTTTCCATGGAATCACTCCAGTTCCTTTATCCTGCCGAGGACTTTGAGCCTGCGGGCAAACCCCATGAATACTTCTTTGTCAATCTTGCCCTTAAAGATATGCCACAGGTGAATCGCATCCTCTATGTCCTTTTCGGAGCCGAGATACAGTTTGAATGCAATCTGCAGCTCAATCTTCGACGTCCACAGCGAGCCTGAAGGCGTGTGCACCCTGATTTTATTGGCAAGCGAATAATGGTTGAGGTCGGTCTTGGGGAACTTGACTTCAAAGTTAGGCTCAATCCTGCCCTTTTCGGCAAACCTCAACGAAAGTCCGGACTTCAGGTAGTTATTGTACCCATCATTCGGTTCGTTCGTGGTCATGCTCTCGAAACCTCCTTTGCCAAGTTTATCCCATAATTGCAGAAACTTGTCATAACTCATGTCCTCAACGAACAAGTCCACATCCTCTGTCTGCCTGCTTCGGCCGAAAAGCAGCGCCACATAGCCTGAAACTATGACGTAATCCACGCCTAGCTTCTCCAGCGTGCTGGTGAATCTCAGCACAAGCTTGTCCAGAGTGGAAGGCACCCTGTCAATAATTATTACGCCGGACTTGAGGTCTATTTCCATACCCTAAATTGCCTGAATTCAATATAAAGGCGCTTCACAATATTTATCATGGCTGACATCATCAACCCATTTCTCATGCTCGCGGGCATTGGCATGATGGCCGTGGCCGCCATAGCCGTTGCCTACTGGAAAAGACGTTCTAGTTGGAAGTGGTTCTCCTACGGCGCTCTGGTATGGATTGCTGCCATTGCGGTCAAGCTGGCCATGGACATGACGATAACCCAGCCCGTCGAAAACGGCATCCTCGACCTTTACGGGATGGCTGCTGTGATTGCATTCGCTTCCGTCTATGTCGGGCTTCGGACGGGATTTTTCGAAAGCGGATTCACGTATCTATTCGCAAAGAAGAGGGCCAAGAAGAACAAGGCAAAGATTACGTTCAATGATGCCGTAGCCTTCGGCATCGGCTTCGGCGCGCTGGAGGCATTCCTTCTTGGCCTGATGTCATTCCTCAACATACTTGCGATATACCTTTACCCAGCCCTGCTCGACCCCCTCGGCGCTGTGCAGAAGGACATGGTGATTTCAGCCCTCAGCCAGAGCACGCTGGTCGTGATTCCTGCGATAATCGAGCGTGTGGCTGTCGTGTTCATACACGCCTTTGCCGCGGTTCTCGCGATAGCATCTGTCAACACGAAAAGGGCCAAATACATCTGGGGCTCGGTTGCTTACAAATCGGTCACGGATGGCATCGTGCCGCTACTTCCCTTCATAGCC
Source organism: uncultured archaeon (assembly GCA_964501695.1). Lineage (GTDB taxonomy): Archaea > Aenigmatarchaeota > Aenigmatarchaeia > QMZP01 > QMZP01 > VGIZ01. The sequence goes on from CAZCTG010000001.1 coordinate 9,854, forward strand.
GGTTCAGGTTTGCTGTCGTCTTTTGCCATGGAAGTGCCGTTCGTGGTGCTTGCCGTCATCGGATATTTCGGCATCCGCGAGATGAGGAGCAAATTCAGGGAGGAAGCCAAATGAGCTACGTGACCCACATAGTCGGCATGCTTGACAAGGCGGGCGCTGAGCGCAGCCCGCAGAACAAGGCGCTCCTCGACCAGTCCGTCCGCGAGGTGCTGGGCATGCAGCGCGCCGACTGGCAGGAGGTCTGGGCGAGGGTCAAGGCGCTGATGCAGGGCAGCGACAGGGAGAAGTGGAAGTCATTCGAGTCCCAGGTCACCAAGCTGCTCGTCAGGAAGATGCTTATAGGATAGCCAAAATATAGAGTCTTCTTCCAGCCCTTTCCCATGATGAATTATGACTAAAGCATTTCCCTCATTTTTTCCGCAATGAGGGGAATGACGGAAACCTGCGAGACAGGCGTTTCAATGGTGTCCGTGGCTATTATGCCGTCCGCGAACGGCCTGAGCTTCTCGATGGCCTCCGCCTTCGTGAGATGTACCGCGGCGGCGGTCACGCTGGCCGCGCCCGCATCCCTTGCCATCTTCGCCGCATTGGCCATCGTGCCGCCCGAGCTTATGATGTCGTCAATGATTATCACGTCCTTCCCTTCCGCTTCAATGCTGCCCGTTGTCTTGAGGCCTCCATCTTCAAGATTCCTCTCCTTGGACAGGCAGCCATGTCCGCAGCCGATGGCATCGGCAATCCTTCTTGCCGCGAATTCAACGCCCGCGTCCGCGCCTATGACGAGCGGGCTGGCAAGGTTCAGCTGTTTCAACTCCTCACCCAGCAGCGAGTATCCGTCTATGTTGTGCGCTGGCATCGCCGAGAACGAGAGCATCGGCTTGTCCCTGTCCGCGTGGGACGATACCGTGAAGAAGCGGGAAACGCCGCTGCGCAGCAGCAGGTCGGTAACAGCCCTCGCGGAAAGCGGCTCGCCTTCCCTGAAGCTCTTGTCCTGCCGCGAATAGATGAAATACGGCATCGCGAGCCATACGTCGCAGCCCATGCCTTTCAGGCTGCTGGCTGCCAGCAGGGTTTCGACAAGATAGCCGTTCGCGTCTACTGGCAGCTTCATGCGGTTGGCAAGGACGACCCTGCCTTCGGGCCTGCCTGACAGCCGCGGGCAGACCTCCCCGTCGGGGAACGTGCGCCTTTCCATCGGGATGAACCTGCAGCCCATCGCCTGCGCCAGCCCGTCCGCGAAGCCTTCATAACCAGCAACTGATATGTCGGAAGCCATCTTTACCTACCTGAATCATCAAACCGCATATGACAAGAATCGAATCATGCATCATATTTTATCAGGGAAAATATCTCGTAACCAGGGAACTGCTCCCTTCCCTTGAGGTAGCCGAGCTCTATGAGGAAGCATATGCCCGCGACATCTCCGCCAAGCTGCCTTACCAAATCAATCGAGGCCTTCATCGTGCCGCCCGTGGCCAGCAGGTCGTCGACCAGAAGCACCTTCTCGCCGTGGAGTATGCCGTCCTTGTGCATGTGCAGGCTGTCCTCGCCGTATTCCTTGCTGTAGCTGGCGCTTATGGTTTCATAGGGCAGCTTGCCCTTCTTTCGCACGGGCACGAAGGCCACGCCGAGTTCGTATGCGAGCGCCGCGCCTATTATGAAGCCGCGCGCCTCCGCGCTTACGACCGCGTCTATCTTCCTGTCCCTGAATCGGTTGGCTATCTCACTCATGGCGAACTTGAAAGCCACAGGGTTCCTCAGCAGGGTGGTTATGTCCTTGAACGACACGCCTTTCCTCGGCCAGTCGGGTATGTCCCTCACCATGCCCCTGAGGGTTTCGATGTCCATGAGAGTGATTGGGTTAGTGATTTAAATCCAAAACCCATAGTGGAACGATGGAAAGAAACATCAAACTCAGCATCAAAGCCAGCAGGAAGCTATATATTATATTGGCCATCGTCATTGTAGTTCTTGTTGTTTTGGCAGCTGTTCTTCTGATGCCTCCTGCAAACACGGCGGAGATAAACAGGGCTTCGTGCGAATCATCGGGCGGGACGTGGAACGAGTGCGGCAGCCCCTGCACGGGCGCGCCGCAGGGCACGGTCTGCATACAGGTATGCCGCCAGCAGTGCGAGTGGTACGCGGGCAGCGCCGAGGTTGCGAAAAAATCAGCTTATGCCGCGCAGCAGGGGTTCAGTTGCATGACGCAGGACAACGGCATCACGATGTGTTGGCTGAGCAACTAACCGCTTTGTTATTTTGGCTAACGCGGAGGATTACGTTATATCAAGCGCGCGCAGCGCTATGTTCCTGACGTCAGCAGGCACCCTGTCCTGCTTCAGCTCTTCAGCCGAGAACCACCTGAAATCATCCAGCTCGGATGTGTTGAGCTTCAAATTCTGCATCCCCCTCGGCTTGCACAGGTAATAGAAGCAGCAATGGTCGTGGTCGCCGACGCTATGCACATTGACATAGAAAGGTACAGCTAGTTGCCTTTTGATATTGCCTGCCATAGGCACGTCATTCTTGCCCAGCAGCTCCACGTCGAGGTTCAGTTCTTCTTTAAATTCCCTTATGACCGCGTCGTCAGGTACCTCGTCCTTCTCTATGTGCCCGCCGGGCGGCAGCCACAGCTGTAGCTTCCTGTGGAATATCAGGAGAACTTTGCCTTCGTGAACGAGATATCCTGCCACGACAAGGTCTGTTTTCATGCCATATTTTGAGAAAGACGGTTAAAATATATGTCCGTTCTTAACCCCCACTTGCCGTGCTTAGCCTTTGACAAGAAGCGCGAACCTTACTATGAGAACTATGATTATGGCAATGGTTATTATCGCGATGGCTGCGACCTTCCAGAGCGGCATCTCGCCTTCCTCATAGATTACGGCACCCGTGAGGTTGCTGAGCGAAAACCCGCCTTCAGCAAGCTCGCTTTCGGGGAGGGTTGCGTTGCCGACGAGCGCGACCACGGCCGTGCTGCCTGCAGCGTGGCCGGACTTGGCGCTGACGACAATCTTCACGCTGCTATTGTCGGCTTCCGCGGGCGGCGAAATGTACAGGTAAACCTCGGCCTGCGCGCCGGGCTCAAGGCTGACCTTGTCAGGGCTCACGTATGCCCAGCTCGGGCCCTCTGCGGATATCACGTATTCGTCGGCCGTGCTGCCCGTGTTCTTGACTGTTATGTTGGCAGTCCTGGCCTCGTTCACGGTCGCCCTCGGCGCCTTTTCTGCCGCCGCCAAATCAACGGCAAAGCACTTGCCGAGCTGCTGCACTATGAGCACGGCGGAGGCGTTGGATGCGCCGTGTACTGATTCCGCAATCGCCGCGAGAGAATAGACACCGGACTCCTCCGAGTAGGCAGGTATGTCCCATGAGGCTGACTGGCCCGGCTCAAGAGAGGCATTCTCGGTGATGTCCTTGAACCTTACGGTGTAACTGTCAGGCTGCTTGCCCGTGTTCGTGAGCTTTATAGTGTAATTGAACCTCTCGAACGGGCACACGCTCTTGTTGTCAGGCATTATCTCGATTTTCGACGCGTAGCAATTCTCCACCTCCACGTCCACGTAAGACTTGTCGGAAACCTTGCCGTCGGAAGCCGTTATTTCAATCGTGTTGCTGCCGGGCTCCATCGGAGACGTGTCCACGTTGAGCTGCACGGTCTGGCTCTGGCCCGAAGCAAGCGTGACGGTGTTCTCGTCCAGCAGGCCGGCGGATGCGGACAGCGTTATCTTGTCTTCCAGCACGCCCCTGTTCTTCACCGTGACGTCATAGGCCGCTATCCCGCCCCTGCAGGTCATTGTGCTGGCAGGGGAGGCTATGACGACGATGTCCCTGCATTCGGACGCGTCAAGCCGCGCCGAGAGTTTCTTGGGCGATGCCTCGCCTGTTGAGAGTATCGAAACTTCAACGTCCTGCAGCCCTTCACTAACAGGTACTGCCTCGAGGTCCACGCTGCCCGAACCACCGGGCGATATCGTGAGTTCGCTGGCACTCGCCTCCACCCAGTCCGGAACGTCGATGGAATACGTGTCCCTTTCTGTGCCCGTGTTCCTTATCAGCAGCCTGAAGCCGGCCGGCTTGCCGACGCAGCCCGACGACTGGGATGGCTCTATCGCGGCTTCCGAAAGATAGCAGTCCCTTACGTCCAGCATGATGTCAGCCGACCTCGCCGTCTGCATTGCCCTCGACCTGGCGGACACCGTAATCTTCTGCTGGCCTTCCAACGCAGCAACGTCAACGGCGACCATCAAGCCCGCGCTCTGGCCCGGTTCGAGGTTAATACTTCCCATGGAAGGCACGGCGGCATCCGATGACGTTGATACGTCGAACGTCTGCGCGTATTTACCGCTGTTTTCCAGAATTAAGCTGAAATTGACCGGGGCCACCTTCTCCTCGCATGCATAGCCGGCCTGCTGCTGCGGCTCAAGGCTGAACGTGAAGCACGGCAGTATCTCCACCTGCACGCGCTTCGGTTGTATGACATAGCTTGCATCCGTCTTGGAAACCGCCTTGATAGTGAAGAAGTAGGTGCCCGGTTCCGTATAGTAGTTGTTGATGTAAAATAGGTTGAGCATTTTCGACTCGCCCGAGGCGAGCATGAGGTCCGGCTGTATCTGCCCAGTCCATCCGGCAGGCATGTCCTGCAGCGAGAAAGCATAAGTGTCTGTGCTCGGGCCTTGGTTTTCGACCAGCAAGGTTGCGTCCTTGACAGTGAGCGGTCCTGAGCACATCTGGACAGGGTTCGCCTGCGTGCCGTATTCGCTGCCTGTTGCCTTCTCTATGAACTGTATGTTGGCTTCGGAAGCCACGGCCGGTATGGCAAGAACCGAGATTGCAAAGATTGCAACCAGCACCCCCGCAAAAATTTTCATAGCTACTAATTGAGGGCAGATTTTTTAAATGGATGCATGCTTTTCCCAATGGGGCACCGAAAAGCTTTTAAGGGTTTCGGTTTTCATTCGCCGCCAACGATGGGCCATTTCTCGCGCTTGAGGCGCCTGTGGCCTATGAGCAGCACTATGACCAGGGCTAGCAGCATCGCTGCCACAAGCAGCATCGGCCTCTCTATCAGGTACGCCGCCCACGCCTTTGCATCATCCCATAGGCCGCCGAGGAGGCTTTCCGGCGTTGCTTCGGATGCAGCCGCCACAAACAGCGGTATGCTGGTGCTGAAGGTCAGGTTCTCTGCTGCGGCCTTGACAGAGATGCTTATATTGTAGCTGCCTGTTTCCTGCGGCGTTATGTAGACGTATGCTGTCTTTTCGTCTTCCACCTCGACGCTGCCCGCGTAGTCAAGCCATTCCGCCGGGCCGGATGCGCTTATCATGAAGGTCTGGGGCTTCGACGACACCATACTGACGCCGATTATCCTGACCCTGAACGGCACGGCATCTATTGAGGAGGGATAGAACGAGACCGCAGTCACCTTGGCCGCCGGAACCATCGGGTAGTACGGGGGGGCCGATGGCTGGCTGCTGTACGGTATGTTCGTGATGCTGCTGGTCCTGCTGTCCTCGGAGCCGCAGCCTGCATTTGATTTCACGAGCACGCTGTGCTGCCTGTCGTCGGCTGCAAGGTAGCTGAACGTCGACTGCAATTCCGCGGACGGCTGCACGTTCTGGTACTTGTAGTCCTTCAGGATGCCGTCAATCCACAGGCTCGTGTTGATTCTGGTCGTGGCATCGCCCGAGTTCTTTGCGCTGACCGTTATGTAGCCGTAAGAGCCCTCGACCACATGGTTCAGATAATCGAATGACGTTATCTGGACGCCGCAATTCGGCGTGGTCTGGTTGATGCATGCCCCGTCATAGCACCCATTCACGCACAGCGTCTGCGGAACCCAGTCCATGGTGCAATTGGAATATATGTATCCTCTCTGGAGTATGTTCCCGTTGCAGGAATAGTTTTCGGCATAACCCTGCTGGCAGGAGGAAGCGCAGTCGGAGGGGCATGACGAATGGGTTTCGGCGCAGCTGCATATGCCGTCGCCGCAATGGTGCGGGCAGTTGTTGCAGTAATCGCTCCTGTTGCCAAGTGCCGTCCATTGGCCGTTGGCGCACGTGAGGTATTGCCCGCTTGCGTAATCGCATCTGTTCTGCGTTTCCGTCCCCTGCGGATTGTTGCACGTGTATTGCTCGAACACCCAGTGAACGATGGTGGCGCTGTGGTTCGCGCCGCAGTCCGCGTGGGCGTAAAGGCTTATTTCATGCCTGCCTGTGCCGAAGGCGTACTGCTTCTGGTAGCTGTTTGTCGAGCAGCTTGCCAGCAGAGGAACGGCGTAGTCTATGGAGCCGCCATTGACCGAAAGTACGTAGCTGATGCTCATGGGCGAATTTCCCGCGTTCTTTATGCTGTAATTTATGTTGTTACCTGAAACGTCAAGCCCCGTCACTTCCACGCCGCACTGCACGTCCTGGCAGCTCGGGTATGAAGGCGGGGTAGGACCTGCAACGTATATCGTCCCGCGTGTGGTGTTGATATAGTAATTTGAATGGTAGTTGTATGCGCCTGGGGTGTTGAATGTATGGGAATACGTCATGTTGGTTACTATGTCGCCCGAGTCCAGCTCGCTTCCCGTGTCCGATGTCACCGTGTGCGTGACAGGGTCGAGGTTCGTCCATGTCACGGTGTCGCCCAGATTTATGTTCATGGCATTGGGAATGAAGGCGTAATTCTGTATGATGACATCCTGCGCCAATGCGGGTGTTGCCATGGCTGCCAGCAGAAAAACCTGGATAACGGTAAGCAGGGCTGCTTTGTTCCTCATGCATTATTGTTATGAAGAAACCAATATAAACCAATGGACAGGCCGCTACTCCCTGAGCCTGTTCAGCAGCAGCCTGCGCTCGGTCTTGGCGACGGCCGAACGGATGCTCTCTATGGCATCGATTTCGACCGATATGCTGTCGATGCCGGCTTCAACGAGGAACTCTGCCATCCTTGGGTTGCTGCCTGACTCCCCGCACAGGCTTACCTCGACGTTGTGCTTCCTGCAGCTCTTTATTACGGACTTTATCATGCCCGTGACCGCGGGATGGAATTCGCTGTAAAGCCCCGCTATCTTGGCGTTGTTCCTGTCCACGCCAAGGACAAGCTGGGTGAGGTCGTTGCTGCCTATCGAGGCGAATGCTATGCCTTCCTTGCAGAACGCGCCAATCTCCGCGGCAGCGGCCGGCGTCTCCACCATTATGCCGACTTTGACAGGGAAGTTTATCATGGACTTCGCCTTCCTCAGCTCCTCGACGCTTATGACGAAAGGAAGCATTATGCAGACGTTGTCGAGCCCCTTCTCGCGCAAATTCCTTATCGCCTGCATCTCGCACCTGAACACTTCAGGCTCGTCCAGCGAGCGGCGTATGCCATGCCAGCCCAGCATAGGGTTCGCTTCGGCTGGCTCGCCCTCCCCGCCTTTCATTCCTCTAAACTCGTCAGTGCGCGCGTCCAGCGTGCGGTACCACACAGACTTGGGATGGAACGACTTCGCTATCGCGCCTATGCCATCCTCAACCACGCGAACCAGCTCCTCGGGGTCGTCCTTCGCGAGCATTACGGGATGCTTTCCCGATTGGGCGAGCATGTGCTCCGCGCGCAGCAGGCCCACGCCGTCGGCCTTGGGCGCGGCCTTTTCCGCCATCTCCGGGAATGCTATGTTCACCTTTATGCTGGTCGCGGTGAAATTCTCTCCATCCGCTGGCTTGCCGTTCTCTGCCAACCCCGCTGGAGTTGATGCCGGTGCTGTTTCCTGCACAGGCGTCGGCAAATCCAAGGTGTCCACGCTGGCTTCCTGCACCGGCTGCGGTTGCAACTCGGGATGCGCTTCGGGAATGACGGTGCCGCCTTCATAGACCTTGCCGTTCGTGGCATCAACCACGATTTCCTGCCCGTCCTGCAGCTTCTTCGTCGCGTTGCCCGTGCCGACGATGCAAGGTATGCCAAGTTCGCGGCTCACGATTGCGGCATGTGACGTTATGCCCCCCTCATCCGTCACGATGGCTGCTGCCTTTCTCATCAATGGAACCATGCTGGGATTGGTCATGTGTGCTACGAGAATTTCACCCTGCTGAATTTTTGCTGCATCCTTCATGTCAACAATCATTCTGGCCTTCCCCCTTGCGGTGCCTGGCGATGCGCCGAGCCCCGTGATTATGGCAATGCCTTCGGTACTGCCCCCGTGTTTGGTTGCCGTCCCGCCAAGCGTCGTCACCGGTCGCGTCTGCACTAGGTAGGCGCGGTTCTTTTCTATGCACCATTCTATGTCCTGCGGCTCGCCGCCATAGAATTCCTCGACGCGCTTCCCCAGTTCCCAGAGTTTCCTGAGCTCGGCTTGGCCGAGAACTTCGGCGTCCACCATGCCTGGCTCTACGCTCTCCTTTATCACGCCTCCCGTGACAGGGTCCATGCGCCTGAGCCAATTCTTCTTGCCTATTCGTTTTCCCACGACTTCGCCGCTTCCCTTGTCTATGATGTGCTCGTCGGGTGTTACCAGGCCCGAGACTATGGACTCGCCGTAGCCCCACGACGATTCTATGACCATCTGGCCCGCGTCATTGTTCATCGGGTTGACCGTGAACATCACCCCGGACTTCTCCGACTGAATCATGCGCTGGACTATGACGCCCATGCTCGGGAAGTCGTTGAACCCTTTCGTTTTCCTGTAGAATATCACCCTCGGCGTGAACAGGGAACTCCAGCATTTCTTTATCGCCTCCAGCAGCTTCTGCCTGCCCTGTATGCTGAGGAAGCTCTCCAGTTGTCCGGCGAAGCTCGCGCCCGCAAGGTCCTCGGAGGTCGCCGAGCTCCTCACAGCGACGATGGCGTCGCCCCTGCCTGCCTTTATCATGTCGAGCGCGGGTCCGTCCACGCCTTTCATCTCCTTGCCCAGCGACAGCTGGATGTAAGCCTCCCTGATGTCGCGCTCGATAAATTCGGGAATCCGCGCTCCCAGTATCATCGAAGTTATTTCCTCGGAAGCCCTGTTCAGGGACCCCACGTCATCAACATCCACGCCTGCAAGCGCCGACTTTATGCCTGCCTCCAGGTTGTTGCTCTTGAGGAACTGCATGTAGGCCTCCGACGTCACTACGAAGCCCGGCGGCACAGGAAGCCCGCCCCTGACCATCTGGCCGAGGTTCGCGCCCTTCCCGCCCGCTTCCCCGACGCTTTCCCTGCCAATCTGGCTGAAGCTGAGAATGAACACCCCAACACCCTATAACTATTATTATTGCGCTATATTTAATGTAATATCTTGTTAATGATGTTATCATGCCGAAAACCAGAATGCCGAAAACTGACGCGAAGCTGAAATCCGAGACGGAGAAATGGCTCGCGAAGCTGGAGAAGAAGGCCACGGGCGCGAAGCCTGCCGAAGGCATGCTCGAAAGCAGGGTCGTGGGCAACGCGATGGAGAACGTGGACGCTTACATCAAGGATTGCAGGCATTTCCTTGAAAAGAAAGATTATTTCAATGCCTTCGAGGCCATAATTTACGCGTACGGTATTTGGGAAACGCTTGAGAGGATGAAGCTGCTGTCTGAGAAGTAATTATTTCCTCTTCCCTCTTGCCTGCCTGGCATCTTCCTCGTGTATGCCGAGGATGATGAGCTTGATGAGGAAGAAGCCGACGAGACCGCCGAACAGAGTGCCACCCACGTATATCCATGGGTCGGTGAATATGTATTTCGTCGGCGGGAACAGGCTGCCGCCGGGATAGAAGTTCCAGTGTATGTCAAATACATAAAGGGCGAGCAGGGCTATGAGCGCGGGCACGGCGAAGAATATGATGTCGGCAATTATCTCGTTCCTCGTGACGCGTGTCTTCCTGACTCGGTGGAGCATATTTTAAATTCGTTTAGCCTGCTTTTATACAACCCTTATTATCCTGCAGTTCTCGGCGACCTCGACGAAATGGTGCGCGGTAATGCCGTAGGACGGACACTGATTCGCAGGGTCGTCATCGACAGCCTCGCGCGGGCTGTGCGCCATGTCGCATACCCAGTCCGGCGCTATGTTGTCGTCAAGGCACGGCCCTTTGCTGAAATCAATCTTGGTGGAAACAAGCTCTATGCATTTGTCCTGGCATGCGCTGGAAGCCTGGCTTGCGCCAGCGCCGCCGTTGCTTACCACGCAGCCGCTTATTGCCGCAATTGCAATCAACAAAACAAAGAGTAACCGAAGCCTCATATGTTAAGTTATTCCAAGATGCTTAAAAGCATATCAATCCGGTCCTGCCTATAATCCTGTAAGACAGAGTGTAAGCAAGCACTTTTAAGTCAGCTCGGACAACAAACATCATGCCAAAGAAAAAAAGCGAAGAGGAGAAGGCCATGAGTGTGCCGGGGTTCGGCCTTAGGATTGGCATCTCCATCGTGTCGTTCTTCGCGCTTGTCGCGTTCTTCATAATCTGGCTGTTCTTCTACGCGGGCTCGTTCGGAATCCTGCAGAACGTGGCCGTGGCCATCGCGGCCATAATAATATTCATAGCGGTCATGGTAGGCGCATGGGCCTCATGGGGCATCAGGTACGCGCAGAAGTACGGGAAAGGGCAAAAAGCCGGCAAATGGGACAAGAGGACGGCGTGCAAGGAAGGCATCAAATGCCATGGCACGGCAGGCTGCATATACGGCCTGGGCTTCCTTGGTGCGCTTTTCTACTACGTGTCCACAGCTCCCGACTTCTGGGCTGCCTTATTCGGAGTGCTAAAGGCGCTGCTATGGCCTGCTTTCCTTGTATACGGGCTGCTGGCATTCATCTGAGGCTTAACTACAGTAAAAACAGCCATAACCTATATCTCGCTTAAAAGCTGCACGATTTCCGTTTTCCTGCATTCTTCTATGGGGCTGTTTGTGGCCTTGCATAAGAAAGCCGTGAGGATATTGGTTTCTGTCTCGATGCCCAACTTTTCGCCGCTGCCAACCCTGTAATACTTGCCGCCTATTATTATGAGGGGGATGTCGCCTCCAGGCGAGTAGTGCTTGAATATTGCCATCTCGGTCGGCGGCTGGCTTATGTCAATCTCGGTCTTGGTGACGTCAATGTAGCCCGCGAATTTTGCCGTGACGTTCAGTAATATCGGCCTTTCCCAAGCGCAATGCGGGCACAATGTGGTGCCGAAGAAATAAGCAGCAGGCCTGCCTGTTATGTTCGCGGATTGTATGTCCCTGAATCCGCCGATGGCTGCAACGCTGTCCGCAACGTTCAGCCCCTGGTACGGGCAGATGACCTTATTGGGTTCGCCGGGGTTGAACACGCAATCGCCGGGATTGACCGGGTCGCAGGTGCCGAATACGGCGAGGTTGTAAGCCGCATAGACGGAATAGCCAAGGCTGAGCACGAAGGCTATCATGAAAACCCACGATATGGCCTTGAAGTGCCTGTGGGCGAAGCGCGCAAGGCCCTGATGCCTGTCCATGAGAGCGGTCGTCACGGCTGCCTTGACCTTGTCGTCAAAACCCGTTTCGCACGGCCTCAGCGTCGCCATCCTGCCTACGCACGATGCCGCTTCCTTGGCCCATTTCCTGTATTTCGCGGAAAACACGCCTAGGAATCCCAGCACGACTAGAGCCACAATGCAAATGACCATAAACTTCGCCTTGTCCTTTCGCCATACTCTTGTTGACGGAGCCGCTTCTTTCTCTTTGCTAATAGCGGCGTTTAACTTTAGCTCTCCCCTTCCTTTTGTTTGGGATTGATGTTCGCGCGCTATCTCAGCTTCGCTATCTTCCTTATCGTTTCCATGAAGACTTCGATGTCATGCTCATTGTTGTATAGGTATAGCGAGGCGCGCACGCTGCCCTTTATGCCGTGGGCATTGAACCACGAATGCACGCAATGCTGTCCCGAACGCACCATGATGCTGCCCATCCTGTCAAGCATGAGCGCGACCTGGTGGTAATCCATGCCCTTCAGGTTGAACGAGGTTATGCCGCCATGTAGGCCCGCGTCCGCAGGGCCTATTATATCGGCCCCGAGCGAGAGCAGGCCTTCGGCAATCCTGCCGTTAAGCCTCTTTTCAAGCTGTCCAATCCTGTCAAAGCCGAACGACTTGATATACCTTGCAGCTTCCGCAAGCCCGATGAAGCCCGCGTAATCCTGCAATCCGGCCTCGAACATCTCCGGCGGGTCAAGGAACTCATGACCCTCATAGGTCGTGTTCGCCACCGTCTCGCCACCCACCATGAAAGGCTTCAGCTCTTCCATCGCTTTTCTGCTGGCGTAAAGCACGCCCGTGCCCGTAGGTCCGAGCATCTTGTGGCCTGAGAACGCAAGGAAGTCAACGCCCAGCTTGTGCACGTCAATCTTCTGGCGAGGCACGCTCTGCGCGCCGTCCAGCATGACAAGCGAGCCGTTGTCGTGGCCCGCTTTCACTATTTCCTTGGCGGGGTTCGTGACGCCGTCGACGTTGGACGTGTGTATCATCGAAACAAGCTTCACGTTCTTCTTGAGCAGCGCCCTGTACTTGTCCATGTCGAAGGTGTTGTCAGGCCCAGAAAACACGACGTTGTGCTTCACTCCCCTTTCCGCCAGCAGCTGCCACGGCAGCAGGTTGGAGTTGTGTTCCTTGTCCGTGCCCAGCACCACATCGCCCCTCTTCAGGCCGAGCGAATGCGCCACGAGGTTTATGCCCTCCGTCGTGTTCTTGGTGAATATGATTTCTTCGGGCTTCGCGCCTATGAACTTGGCGATGGTTTTCCTTGCATCCGAATAAGCGTTCTTAGCCGCCTCCCCCAGCCTGTGGTTGCTCCTGCCCACGCACGCGGGGAATTCGTCGTAATACCTCATCATCTCCCACAGTACCTGCCTCGGCTTCAGCGACATGCACGCGCTGTCGAGATAGACTATGCCCTTCCGCAATATGGGGAAGTCCTCCCTGACCTTTTCCGCGTTCATAAAACCACTTTAAGTATTATTTCAGCCATTTGATTTCAATTGTTTTGCCCCTTAAAAAGCATCTGCTAATGCTCAGGTTTATGCCTTTCTTTATATCCTGCACGCATCCATATAGTAATCATGAATAATGCCAGGACATCCGCGCTCATCACCATTGCAATAATAGCCATTGCCGTGGCATATTCTGCTGTTTACCTGCTGATGCCGCCAGCAAATAGGTACGACAGCCTTGCAAAATGCCTTGCGGAGGAGGGCACCATAATGTACGGCTCGGACACATGCCACGCCTGCGCCTACCAGAAGGAGCTTCTCGGCGGCTCGTTCAAATACGTAAATTACGTCGACTGCGCGCAGCAATACCACGTCTGCGTCAGCCAGCGTATAGGCAGCCTCCCTACCTGGCTGATAAACGGCACGTTCCACGTGGGCGTGCAGGCGCCCGAGAACTTGAGCGCGCTGTCAGGGTGCGCGATTTGAGTTTTTATTTATGTTTCCCTCAACCAAATATTATATTGGTATTTGGTTATCCACCAAAGATGATGATTTTGATGATATCAAATAAGAAATCTTTATCAATTATAGAAAAAAGAGATTATTTGATTGGAATTTTTTTATTAGGAATATTTATTTCATTCATATCAGTTTCTGTAACTTCATATGATTGGTTGGATATTTCAGTCGGAGTGGACTTGGTTAATATCACAGGAGAAAATAATTTCACACATTTGACAATAAATACAGATTCTCCTTTTGATTCTCTGGTTTTTTATATGCCGTTTGATATTAACACAAGTGAGGCTTATGATTATTCTAACTATGATAATGATGGAACAATAAAAAATAATGCAAGTTATACTAATTCAGGATTATATGGTGGAGCAATGAGCTTTAATGGGGGTAAGGGATATGTGCAGATAGCCAACAGTCCTTCTATAAACTTAACAGGAAATTTTACAATTTCTTATTGGGTTAATGAAGCACAAGTGTATGCTTCATATGGGATGATCATAAGTAAACATCTTGCTAAGGGAGGTTATATGGCGCGTACATACAATAATCGTCATTATTTTGGTGTTTTTAATTCTTCTGGAACTTATGGAGGTGCTGGAGAATGTTATGCTGTTACTACAAGTGCTGTTGGAATAAATAAATGGGTTCATGTTGTGGGAGTTTTTAACGGAACTAGTACTATAATATATGTTAACGGTGTTTTAAATAAGACTACAGCATGTCCTGCAGAATTTACTTTTGTAGGAACAACATGGGATGTTTATCTTGGTACTTATGCTGAAAATTACTTTTTTTTCAATGGAAGCATTGATGAATTTATGATTTTTAACACAAGTTTAACAAGTGCTCAAATATCTTCTATATACAACAATCAAAGCTCAAGATTTGCTGTTAGCGGAACTCAAGCATTTTCTAATCAGTCAAAGATTGACGTTCCAGTTGGAAGCTCTGCAGTAAATGTAACTTCAAGTCTGCAAAATTTATCTGGTTCAAGTATAAATCTGACAGTTGGGTTCTATAATGGGAGCTGGAGTTATACCTCCCCCCAAATATTTACAGGGAGTAATGTTTTCTCAATAGATTCAAGGACGACTAATCTGACTTTTAATTTTACATTCTATGCAGGAAATTCCACAAATCCTTTTTACTCCCCAATTTTATACGGAAATTTATCTTATTCTTTAATAAAGAATGTCCCTAATATAAGTTTTACAAGCCCAACCCCCTCTTCAAACAGCATTACAAGCAATATCTCAATTAATGTTTCAGTTGATTCTGATTTAGATAAATATTCTTTTTTTGACATAGACAATGCTTTGGTTGGTTGGTGGGCAATGGATGACTGGAATTCAACAGATATTTTTGATGGTTCTTATTATAATAACTCTGCTAAAATAAATGGTAATTTTGTTCATAGTGTTGGAAGATGGGGGAATGCCATTAAATTAGACGGAACTACTGCAAATTATCTAAGTGTGAATTGGAGCAATATAGCAAAATTAAATAATTCTGATTTAACTTTTTCTGCTTGGATATATATGAATAATATTGCTACTTGGAATGGGATTGCCAGTAGTTTAAATTATCAGGACGGGGAATTTACTGGTTTTGAAATTATTTTCAGAAATGTTTCTGCTACTCATAATTATATAATTCTAAGAATAGGTAATGGAACTGCTGTTGGTAGTGTTGAATATAGTTCTGTTGATATATCTGCTCTTGCTCCTGAAACTTGGTATCATATTGCTGTTACATTTAATAATGATACAAAAAAAATTACATATTATTTAGATGGAGAAAAACTTTTTTGGTATGATTATTCTGGTGATGATATAGTCTTAGCCCCTAGCAATATTTTTAAAATAGGTTATAATGCTTATGCTGGAACAGGATTTAATGGCTCAATAGATGATGTTATGCTTTTTTCAAGAGAGTTAAATGAGACAGAAATAGAAGCAATTTATAATCTTACTACAGATTCTTTTTATAAAAAATTTATTAGGCAAGATTTAGGAAACTATAATATTACTTCTTATGTTGTTGATTATAACGGAGCAAAAAATTCAACAACTATTACTAATTTAACAGCAATTAATTCTGGACCAGAAATAATAAAATCTGGCTATTCTCACAACAATTATACTCATTACATTGCTTTTTCTATTAAAACAGATTATGGGATTTATAATAAATCCAATCTTTATAATAATAGTCAGTTGAATGTCATTTCAGAATATAGAGTTGGTGATGGGGATTGGGTAAATATCAGTAACAGTTATGGGGAATTTAATTATTCAGAATGGAAAGTTTTTGGTGATAGCATAAGTGAATATTATACTGGAAATCCTACAGTTTTTGGGTGGTTATATGAGGCAGACAATGTTTTTGATTCTGGGTTTATAAAATATCATACATATACAGATTATGCAACAGGAGGCTATACTTGTTTTCAGGTTTATAATGATATTTTAACCTATGCAACAAATGATTCAAAAATAACTTTGACCTGCGGAACAAATGATGCATCATCGGGACTTATTTCTACAGACATGACTATTGCAAATTACACAGCCATCTTTGATTTTTGCAAAAACCACAATATAAGCATTTATCTTACTAATGTTCCTCCTAGAAATACAAGCGAATTAACATTGTCAAAAATAGATACTCTGAATAATTGGTTAGTTAATTATTATAACAGCACCAATAATACAGGGTTTATTGCAGGGTTTTCAGATGTTAATACTCCCTTGAGAAACAGCACTTCAGGAACAATAAACCTATCCTATTCTAATGATGGAACTCACCCAAATGATAATGGTTCTTTACTCTGGGCAAATACAATCTGGAATGAGGGTTTTGAATCTAAAATTTTTGGAGGTCATTATGTTAAATTTAATCCTCCAAGAATTGGAGTATATGATTTTAGATGGAATATTACAGACCCCTCTGGAGGAAATACGATTTATACTTTAGATGATGTTTTTAATATAACTTCTGAACATATCCCGCCGCAGATTACAATTAATTCTCCTTTAAATCAGACCTATAATGTAATAAACCTTAGTTTTGATATTTCTTCTAATGAAAATTTATCTTTTTGTTTAGTTAGTTTTAATAATTTTTCCACAAATTATACTATGACTTTAAATTCAAGTTTGACAGGAGCAAACTATACTAATTCAACAATGCCTCAAGGCTCAAGCACAGCAAAGTTTTGGTGCAATGACACAGCCAATAATATAAATAATACAGAGCAGGTTAGTTTTACAATTGACTCAATTGCACCTGATGTTAATGTAACTTATCCTCTTAACATAACTTATAATATTAATGTTTCTGCTTTGAATTATACTTCAGACGGAGTTTCGTGTTGGTGGTCTAACAACGGCGGGATATGGAATTCAACTTCTGTAACATGCGGGACAAACTGGACGGGGTTAACAAGCTTAGAAGGAAGCAATACATGGACTGTTTATGCAAATGATTCTATAGGAAATTTAAATAGTAGTTCTATCACCTTTTTTAAAGATACAATTGCACCCGTAATATTCCCCATTTACCCTTCAGATTCTGCATCTTCAACAGAAACGTCATGGACATTTTTATTTAATGTGACTGACAATAACAATGTTAACTGTTCATTAATCTTAGATAATTCTATTGCCAATTTTAACTCTTCTGTGAATATAAGTGGAGGAACAAATTCTTTTACAAATTCCAGTTCTGTTGGAAGCCATATCTGGAGCATAAACTGTACTGATTTTATAAATAACAAAGCTAATTCTTCAACAAGAAGTTTTACAATAAGCACTTCTACTGTAAATCTTCCTTCTAGCGGTGGAGGCGGCTTTCCAGTTTACTCTATAACTTCTAATCAGTTAGAAAATAGTTATTCAGTTTTTTTGGGTGTATCATGGACATTAAAATTTAGAATTAATAACGAGAGCCACGAACTAAAAATAGAAAGTATTGATAATGAAAATAAGATAGCTACAATAATAATTTATTCTGAAGAACAAAAAATTACTCTTTTAATAGGACAAGAAGAGAAATTGGATATAAATAATGATAATTATTATGATATTTATATTAAAGTTAATAATATCACAAGTAGTAAACTTAATCTGACATTAAAAGGTATTCATGAAAAAATTGGAATAGGAGAAAAACAAGAAGAAAATATTGATATTCCTAGGGATGTTAGTAAAGATACGACTAAAAAGAAAACCGAGAGTTTCTCAAAGAATTATTGGACTTTTATCTCACTTGCTTTGGTTGTAATCATATTTTTTAGTGTTGTTCTTATAAACTTGAAGAAAGGGAAAAAGAAAAGAGTCTTAAAATAAAAAAGCTGACAGAGGAAATTTTCTTAAAAAGCATTATTCTTTGTCTTGGAGATATATCAAAGAATGCAGGAATTATATTCTTTTTATAATTTTAATTTTTTGTTAGGAATTGTTTTATCTTTATTTTACCAACCACAAATTATTATTAATGCCATTATAATCCATCCGACTTTCTTTGATAAAACCGCGGCTTTAATACCGTCCTCCTTTTTCATTAAAATTATAGGAAAACTGTGTATATTAGTTCGATGTCACTCATGGAAACATCTTTATAAAAATCAGGTTACGGCTTATCCGCAGGTGCCACCCGAAGAATCGCCTGAAGCTGTGCCATACCCAAAGCCTGTCGATGGCTGGGCGCTTGAAAGTTGCATGCTGCACTCCGAAGGTTCTGCAGTGAAGGCGCTGCATATGGCGCTGAGCATTGATGCCGAATCCCTGCTGGTTTGCACGGTCTGTCCGTTTATAACAAGCGTCGGGCTGCCGCCGATGCCGTATTTCTCGTTGTCCGCCTTGTTGACGTCGAAAAGGGGATAATATCCGCTTAGCCAAGAATCCTTGTCGTTGAGGTTCTCTGTTATCGAGAACTCGGCGTCAGCCGCCGCCACGCATGAATTGAGCTTGGCTGTGTCTATGGCTGCTTCCACGAGACATTGCTCCGGATTGCCGCTGCCAAGGAAGCAGTTGAGGTATGGCAGGTATTTAGTACCCTGCTCCTTTTGTATGCAGTATTGCCTTGTTTCTTCGTCAATCTCCGTTTTGCCGTGCATCGCGTAATAAACGAACTTTATGGAAAAATCAATCTTATCCTCGAGAAGCTCGACGGCCGGGATTATTCCCTTTTCCGCCTGGGTGCCGTATGGGCAATGGGACATCACGAACAGCTCCACCACAGGCCTGTCGCTCTTCGGGATTCCAGTCGAAGCCGCCGGCTCTCCGCTTGTGTCGGCAGGAAGCTGCTCATTCAGGTCTCCTATGCCGCTGAGTATGTAGTTGCCGTCCTTTGTCGCATAATAAGGAACCACCTGCGTCTGGCCATTGTACGTTATCTTCGCATCAACCTCATAGATTCCCGAGATGTTTTCAAAATTGCCGACACCTGCAAGCTCGACCTGGATGCCAGGGTAGCCCATGCTCAGCCTGCTCTGCAGGAAGTCCACGACCTTGGCCCCGACGGCCTGCGAGCCTGAATCAGCAACAATGCCGCCCGTTATGGAACCCCCTGCGAAGTATCCGACCGCCAGGCAGACTATAGCGACAACCGCCATGTAAATAGGAGCCATGTTCCTTGGCTTGCCCGGCTTGTCAGAAGCAACGGCTTCAGCCTTCCCGGCGTTTTTTTCCTCTTCAGCAGGCATGCAATTCAATTGGCATTTACATTTAAATAGGTTGTGAACCAATTCCGCGACGAAAGAATGAAGGTATATATAACAACGCCCTCTTTATTATAC
>CAZCTG010000002.1:0-24237 GCA_964501695.1 uncultured archaeon
GACCTCGGTGGTCAGTGTGAAGCCAGGAGGCACGGGAAGCCCGAAGCCGACCATGTCCGCGAGGTTTGCTCCCTTGCCGCCCAGAATCTCCTTGCCCAGCCCCTTGCCCTCTTTGAAAGAATAAACATACTTCTTGGGTGTCATTTTTATCCCATTTCCATCCATGCCAAATATAATCGGGCTTATTTATAAGCATTCCTGAATCACTAACACCGATGGGAATCGCTCCTGATTTATGATTTATATTGATTGAATCAATTACACATATCATCAGAATTGCCCCAGTGGCTCAGTGGTTGAAGCCCAATCCTTTTCGCTGTGCGCTTGGCGCAAAAGCGTTGACGGAAAACGGGCTTACATAAAGAGCACGGCGCTCATAAATTTCCTATGAGATTTGAGGATGCGTTCTGCAGAACCATCCCGTGAAAGTGAATCGCCGGGGTCGCGGGTTCAATTGCACAGAAGCTCCTGAATCGGAGTTTCATGTCCGCGCATGCGGACTGGGTGTTGGGCGTCCCGCCTGGGGCATATGAACCGCTCCGCCTCGATGGCGGAAGCTTAAATAATTTAAATGCGTGCCGCAATAATTAATATTATAGCTCATGTTCATTGATTACTAAAAACCGACAACGTGCTGACACCCTCGGATGATTCAGCAGATGCGATAAGTCGCCAAAAGCAATTAGTAGCCGTAGCATCGGCCTGTAATCTTAATGTTTCGGGTTCGAATCCCGACTAGTTGATGTTTCAAATAAGTTCTCAGCTCTCACCTCCAAAGGATACTAATTTTTTTGGACCTCGCAGCCGTCCTTGGCGGCTGCCTGGAATTCAATCACGGCAGTTTCCTGCTGTGTTATGATTTCCTCCTCTTTTTGCGGCATTTGCTTATCCGATGCCGCAGAATTCAACCATGGCATTTGCCGTGTTTTTTGATAAAAAATGTTTTACGGGCGGTTACCTCAGTTGGCAGAGGGCTTGCATCGTAAGCAAGTAGTCGTCGGTTCGAGTCCGACACCGGCCCGGTTTTAGTCCGTATGGCTAATGAATTTGAATTTCTCCCTCCAAACTCCTCCACCCTAGGGAGTTTATCTATGGATAGGGTAGGCTGAAAATCCAGAAGTCTTGTTCGCTGAAATGCAACAAACAATATGGAAAATGAAAAATTCAGCTGTAGGGAGCGCCGTAGCCATTCCATCAGCCGGATGGCTACGGCCCAAAGCGTATTTGCTATTTTTTGAAGGGTTGGTGGCCTAGTTGGTTAGGGCGCCTGCTCGATGCGCAGGATGTCGTGGGTTCGAGTCCCACCCAGCCCAAATATCTCATGGTAGCTCAACGGGCAGAGCAGCGGCTGTTAACCCGCGGGTTGCAGGTTCGAGTCCTGCCCATGGGAGTTAGTATCTATCGGCACTCTTCCGAAAAGGAAGCAGCAGCCTGCCTTAACCTTAAGGTGGGTAGCTGAATTTAATCTGCCATAAATTCTTGTGGCAGTTATTGTTATACTTTCAAATGAATGTCAAATGAATGAAAAGTGCATTTCGAACAAAGGAGGATTTTGTTGATGAAAACAATGAACCATATTTTCATTATGGTTTCGGTGCACTTCTGTATTGGTATTTTGCTGATAATGGCTTTTTGCGCCTTGTCACCAAGCCCATATTATGAAATAAGCCATGCGGAAAATAGAATAACCCAACCTGAGATTTCAATTTGCAAACATACCTTTCAGAATACACTGAAATTGATTTTATAAGCGCGCCCGGAAGTGGACGGCGCGCGGTAAATGAAATAGTTCACGATGCGCGCATGGTCCGGTGCGGCGCAACGCCGGCGGCAAATGCCTCCACAAGTCATGAAGCAACGTCCAAGATGAGCGTGTTTAACGGCCAGAACGCGTGACACTTAAAATAGAATAATGTATTCTCTGATTAACATGTAATCATCTATCAACAAAAGGGCGGGCAGTGCGTAGCTGCTTGATGCCCTGACATCTAAGGAGAAGAGGAAAAGAAAAATACGATTAACTAAATGGAAAAACCTTTTCCATTTCCCAGAAAGGTTTTGCATTTCTCAGCTCTTGAAAGGATAGTTAGCGATATGAAACATTTACATCTGGTTATCACAGGGGACTGAACGACGCTGGGCAAATTCTGAAATAAGTTTAGCAAGTTTATTAAACAATTTCAGGTTGGTTATTTAATAGAAGTTAAAGGGCCGTGCTGCGTATGCGCGGCCCTTTTACAACAAAAAACAGGCGAGCCGGCAAATTGCAAAAGGGGACAAAAGAAAACATATATCAGCATTCTCAAGTCTTTCCCAGAGCAGTTTCAACACCGCTTATGCATTTTTTGCGAGGCATGAATTATAGACAAATAATGCATAACACAAGCCGGCGGCCTGTTTGCACTGTCATCTTAAAGGGATAAAATAACAACTTTCGATTGCATATTTGATTCTGACAACAAGCATGTGCATATGGACAAGGCGCAGTACATAGTGGCTGCGCTGGCTGCTGCGTTAAGGAGCAAAAGCTGAAGCGGCCAGCCCTTGCAACTCTCATGTTCTAGGCGCACAGCCTCTTGAAAATGTTTCCCCTGAAAACCCTGCCGGACTTCGGCGCGGATGCCCTGCCGTCGACCTTCTGGTTAAGCTCTTTGAGTGCCTCCAGCACGTCCTTGAGACTCTCTTTTAGTTGGTCTTCAGGCACGCATGCGCCATTGGCTTGCGCGGCCTTTCTGTCCTTGAGATACCAGTCCATGAGGTAGTTGTAGTGCTCCCTGTAGCTCATGCCGCCTTTCAGAAGGTTGGCCTTCTCCACAGGTTTCAGGCTCTCCCAACTGGCTTTTTGCGTTGTCATCTTATAGCTATGGCGCAAGGGTTTATAAATGTTACTGAACGATAGTGACATATAAGCACATTAACTCAACTACTCCGACCTGTTTGTGGCTCATCTTACGGCCATGATGCCCCCCAATGGCTTAGTTTGGCCCAAAAAAACATCAATCCCAAACATGGAAAACAAGCACAAAAGCAGGGGGTTTGCGGATGATGACATCGGCAAGAGCCAGCACCAAGCGATTCACCGCTTCTTCCTGCGCCTTGGTTTTGCTGCGGGCTTTTTGACTTTCCTTTTTGGTTCAGACCTTGCCACAGCCATGCGCCTCTTTCTCCACGCCGCGTAGCTCATGTGTGGGTAGCTCTTCCTCAGGCTTCCCTCGATGCTCGCGTAGGCTGCCGCGTAGAGGCATGCGAGGGCATAGGAATAGATTATCTGGACGATTGTAAAGACGGCATAATCCGCGATGAACACACGGGGAAGGCCGAAGAAAACCTTCAGCGGCGGCAGGGGGTCGAGCAGCCCTGATATCGGCAGCAGCACGAGTGCAAGGAACAATATGACACGCCTGTATGTCGGCATGAATATGCGCAGGCACATGGCATATTATTGGCGTTTATTTATAATATAGAAAAACGTAGAGTGGATTGACGCATATGCTGCAACTGAAGTTCGACCCAAAGCAGGGCATCTGGGCTGAGGACCCCGAAACGCTTGAAAAGTTGCTGAAGAACTGCTTCGGCAGCCAGCACGAGGGAAAGCTCTTCCTGGAAGCCGAAGAGACGCTGTACCTGATTAGCTTCCAGAATGCCGTTTGCATGGACGGCAAGGGCGAAGCAGTCGGCTTCAACAAACTCGCGTCTTACTTCTCAAAGGCCGACGATAGGCTGCTGATTAAATACAGCTCATACCGCGACTGGCGCGACCGCGGCCTGATAATGAGGCGCACCGCAGGCTACAGGGGCGAGCGCAGGGACAGGATTGAGAGGCGCTATCCGTCGCGCGGCTTCGCGATGGAGAAGCCCAAGGCGGGCGCTGTCTGGTATCCCGACTCGTTCTTCGCCGTCGTCGAGGACAGCGAGCTTGGGAAGAAGCTGTTCAACGAATACTGGATAGGCCAGCTCGGCGTCTACAAGCAGGAGCGCGGTGAGCAGCTCGTCCTCGACTTCATGGAAACCGTCTTTCTTGCGAAGCACGCCAAGCTGAAGGTCGTTGACGCGAAGACTGGGAAGCCCATCACTGCGGCTGCCGTACTGAGGCAGGTCATAAAGAGCCGCGAATACGCGCGGCAGCTCTACGAGGTTTATGAGGACTGGAGGCTGCGCGGCTACGTTGTCAAGACGGGCTTCAAGTTCGGCACGCATTTCAGGATTTACTTCCCGGGCGCGAGCCCCTCGCGCGGTGAGGACGACTGGATACATTCAAAGCACGTGCTGCACGTGTTCCCGAAGGAGCAGAAGCTTCTAATATCGGAATGGGCGCGCGCCGTGCGCGTGGCGCACGGGGTGAAGAAGACGTTCATACTCTGCATACCCGAGATGAAGAAGGAGGACTACGTGGACTATCCCGCGGACTTCCTCGCCTACAGGCGCAAGAAGGTGGGCGGCAACTGGATTCGCGAAACAGTGGAAGACCGCCCCCGCTACCTCACTGCCGCCGTTTCGGAAGACGAGCACATCGGCGGAGTCGAGCTGGCCAGCCTTCTGGAGAAGGCGCGCAGCATGGGGCTCGAGCTGCTCCTCAGCATCGGCGACAGGGAGACGTCAATAACGTATTACGTGCTCAAGCGCGTGATGCTCCCGAACTCCGAATATGAGTATTACGAGATAGAGTGGATGAGGCCATGAGAAAAGCAAACATATTCATTTTAGCCCTAGTCGTCATTTCATTCGCCATAGGCATCTGGCTTTATCCGCAGATGCCGGACAGCATGGCGAGCCACTGGAACGCGGCAGGGCAGGTGGACGGCTACATGCCCAAGTTCTGGGGCCTGTTCCTGATGCCCATAATATCGCTGGCCATTCTGCTGCTGTTCGTCGCAATCCCCAGAATAGACCCGCTGAAGGAGAACATAGCCAAGTTCAGGAAGCACTTCGACATCTTCATAGTCCTGATAATGCTTTTCCTGCTCTACATCTACCTGCTCACGCTGTTCTGGGGCTTCGGGGCGCGGTTCAACATAATGCAGGCAATGTCGCCCGCGCTTGCCATACTGTTCTACTATGCGGGCGTGATGATAGGCCATTCCAAGCGCAACTGGTTCATAGGCATAAGGACGCCATGGACCTTGAGCAGCGACAGGGTCTGGGAAAAGACCCATAAGAGAGGCAGCAAGCTGTTCAAGGCTGCGGGAATAATCTGCCTGCTCGGCGCGGCGTTCCCTGACTACGCAATATGGCTCATCATCGCGCCGGTTTTGGTCGTGGCAGTCTATTCGATAGTTTATTCTTATTTCCTCTTCAGGGATGAGGAATGGAAGAAGTGAATACTCTGATGTCATCTTTGCCTGAAAGGTTTTTCCATGCCAGCCTGTGATATCCATTGGGCATTGATGCTTCAACAAATGCAATGATTTTGCAGCCAAATAACCAACAGAATGTTTTCAGTCTTTGCTTTCCAGAATCTCCTTCGCGCGCGTGGCGCTTATGTTCTTCTCGGCTATCATCTGCTGGACGACCTTGTCAATCTGCCCGCCCTTCGCGCCCGCCATGACGGCGAGGTTCGAGGCGTGCAATTTCATATGACCCTGCTGTATCCCTACCGTACTCATCGCGTAAAGCGCGGCGAAGTTCTGCGCGAGCCCGACAGATGCTATGACTTGCGCCAGCTCCTGCGACGACTTCACGCCGAGAATCTTCAGCGCCACCTTCGCGACGGGGTGCGTCCTCGTCGCGCCGCCTATAGTCGCGACAGCCAGCGGCAGCTCTATGCTGCCGTGCAGGTTACCTTCCTTGTCACGCCAGTATTTCGTCAATGGCTTGTAGCGGCCGCTTACGGCCGCGTAGGAGTGCGCGCCCGCCTCGACCGCGCGGAAGTCGTTGCCTGTGGCTATTGCTACGGCGTCTATGCCGTTCATCGCGCCCTTGTTGTGCGTTGTGCACCTGTACTGGTCGTGCTCGGCGAACCTGTACGCGTCCAGAATGCCTTTTATGGCGTCATCGCCAAGCGTATCTTTCTTCCAGACCGCCTCCGAGCGCGCCATGCGCTCTGTGGCGAGGTTGCTGATTATCCTCAGCACAGCCCTTCCGCCCGTTATCTCGGCAATCCTTGGCGTTATGCTCTCAAGCATGGTGTTGATTGCATTGGCGCCCATTGCGTCGCGCACATCGACGAGCAGGTGCACCACGAGCATGTCGCCGCCATCGGTCTTCAGCACCCTTGCCTGCAGGTCGCGCGGCCCGCCCCCGTATTTCGCG
Organism: uncultured archaeon; assembly: GCA_964501695.1. Lineage (GTDB taxonomy): Archaea > Aenigmatarchaeota > Aenigmatarchaeia > QMZP01 > QMZP01 > VGIZ01. The sequence goes on from CAZCTG010000002.1 coordinate 6,250, forward strand.
AGTATGGGGTCTGTGTTGTCAAGCACGTGCATGAGTTCGTCCTTCAGCTGCACCAGCGAGTCCCTTGCCTTCGCGCAGTCCTCAATGCCGACGAGCTGTATCTGGCCTATCATGACAGGGTCTGTGGCGCTTGCCTTGAAGCCGCCCGTCTCGCGCGCCAGCTTCGCCGCCTTCGAGGCCGCCGCGACAACGCTCGGCTCCTCTATGCACATGGGTATGAGATAGTCCTTGCCGTTTATCAGAAAGTTCGTTGCGATGCCCATCGGCAGCTGCGTCTCGCCTATGACGTTCTCTATCATCCTGTTGGCAGTCTCCATGTCGAGCGCGCCCGCCTTCGCCAGCAGCTTCGTCTCGCCCTCGTCCAGACATGCGAACCTCTTCACAATCTCCAGCCTCTCCGCAGGGCTCAGGGTATGGAAGCCTGATATGGCGCTCGTCCTTTCGTATTCGCTCATGGGTCATAATTGGGCAAGGGGTTTAAATTGCGGGGTTCGGCATTCGGCTTAAAAGTCCCTTTAAAGTGACAGAACAGAGGGGAAGGACAAAGTTGTCCTTCCTCATGAATACACAGCAGTAAAACAGATTAGGTTGCAATCTGTTTGGTTGCTTTTTTCACCATTTTGGCAAAATTCAGATTGCACATTTCGGCCATCGTCTTAAGGTCAGCCCGCGAGTGTGATTCGCGTCTGTTCTTGCTGACCGATGGAGCATATCTTCCTGCAAGTTCCAAGGCCATTTGGAGCCCTATGCTGCAATTCTCTATGAATCTGTCTCTGCAACCCATAGGATCTTTGGGATCGGCCTCGCAGCGCAGCATATGACAGTCGAATTCCACGACACCTCTCCAACCAGTGGTCATAAGCACCCAGAACATTTGGACTGTCTCTTTCAAGTGTTCAGGGCCAATAAGCGACGGGAAGTCATCATCGAACTGCCCTTTTATTTGGTTGCCAAAATGCAGGAATTTCAGCTTTTTCAGGCTGACAAGGAAGCCCACTGTAGTCACGGGATCAAGCAATGTCATTCCTTCATGCTGTGTCAATTCTGGATTGACACCCCAGAAATCTGGCTCTTCCAGTAGGTTTATGAAAGCGACTGCATGAGCAGATGTGGGCAGGAATGAATGACCACGCGGCTCATCCGGCTTCGCCTCAACTGTGCCGCCGCGGTAATTAGTATATTTATTTTCCCTGATGCAACGTCTTACATCATTCAGACCTTCCGCGATCCACTTATAGACCTTTTTCCAGACAACTTTCGCTGCAACTTCATAACCATCCCTTGCAACCCAGTACGTGTAATAACGTGCATTCAGGAAATGACCGATTTCCAATGTGCGTCTCACTTTAAGTCTTGCAAGCCTGCGGATTTCCGGATTGGGGTTGGTCAAGCCACCGTCCCTGAAAATCGGGTTGCTGTGAAGGTTGCAGGTAATCATGTTGAATTTGACGCCAGCGGCATCCAACATAGACTTGATGGCTCTCAGGGTTTTCCATTGTTCTGCTGTAATAAGACTTGGGTTCTTGGGATTCCAAGCTATAAGGTCATCGTCATGGGCGCTGGTGAACTCTATGAGGCCCCTTTTGGCCGCCCTACAAATTATTTCACATACCTGTATTGAAGTCAAAAAAGCTAAAATCACCAAACCGAACGGGTCAAGTAGCTGATTTCCTACGCACCAAAATGGCATTGACCGACCTTCAACAACAGGATGTCTGAATTTTTTCAATCTCATTGTGAAATTTCTCCTATTAAAACCATTGTTTCCACTGCGCGGACGCCGTGTCCGCGCAGTTCTTTTTATATGTTATCTGGCAGCGGCTGCCAGTCTGAACAGATTGTTGCCGTTCACTTCTCTGCAGACGCCAAGGTTTATTGTAGCATTGAGCAGGTGTTTTTCAAGAACTTGATGGAATTCTACTGACTTTGTCGGAGGCGCCTTGGGGGAGCACAAGTACCATGTTAATCAAGAACCAAGAGCGGTCCCTTGTTCCGGCGCCGCATGAACGCGAGACAGTTATGCTTGTGCGGAAATGGGATTCTGTGATTAAGAAAGGACTGAATATCCGGTTCAGTAATTCCACGAGCAGTCTGCCGAAATCTTCAATATTCGCATGTTCAAATGGCAACTCCAGAGAACGTTTAGCAGCCAGTCTTGTTTCCCCCTGATAAATCAATATTTCATCATTGCTACGCTCTAGGTTATGCAACACAGACAAAGCATTCCCATTAACCCCTAGTTTGTAAATCGCTTCAAACGCCCTTGGGAGCGTATCGCATACAAAGGGAAACCTGCCTCTGACTTGTATTAGCTGAACGTGCGTTTCTTTTTTCTTCTTGCTTTCATCCTTCGTCATTTGTACTCCCTTCAAAACCAGAAATTCGTTTATTGTTTATCTGCAGTTCCGTAAACAGACTTATTTAGCTTGCAGTTTCTTTAGTTGATGCTTCAGAACAAGCTCCCATCTTTTGTAAGCCTGCCTATACGCTTCGGTCAAACCGCCGTTCGGCTCGATTGTTTTGACGGGCATGAGGCCTGCAAAGGCGGCCTCCGAGCTCTTGTAGATGCCAGCGCCTATGCCAGCGCCGCGGGCCGCGCCCTGCGAACCGTCGGCGTCGTACAATTCCACCGTCGCGCCTGTCACCGTTGCGAATGCCTCTCGAAAGACCGGGCTTAGGAACATGTTTGCTGCGCCGGCCCTGACGGTCTTGACGTCAACGCCGACTTTCCGCATTATGCCTACGCCGTAATTCAGCGCGAAGACTATTCCTTCCTGTGCGGCCCGCAGGAGATGCGCCCTGCTGTGAAGGTTAAAGTTGAGGCCGTGGATGGATGCGCCGGGGTCATTGTTTTCGAGTGTTCTTTCGGCGCCGTTGCCGTAAGGCAGAACCACAAGCCCGTCGCTTCCTACCTTGACGCTGCCGACCATTTCATCCATCTTCGGATAATCCAGCCCGTCGGTGGCATTATGCTTCAGCCAGCTGTTTAGAATGCCTGTGCCGCTGACGCACATCAGCACGCCGTATCTCGGCTTTTGCGGTGTATGGCTGACGTGGATGAATGTATTGACCCTCGACTTGCTGTCATAATCGGTTTTCTCGGTGACGCCATAAACCACACCTGAAGTGCCGGCGGTCGCGGCTATCTCGCCGGGGTTGAGGACGTTCAGCGACAATGCGTTGTTCGGCTGGTCGCCTGCACGATATGATATCGGAGTGCCGGCTTTCAACCCCAGCTCATCGGCCGCGGCTTTTGCCAGCTCGCCCTGCACCGAAAAGGTCGGCACTGCCTCGGCGATAAGCTCTTCCGAGATCCCGTAATAATCCAGCAGGAGCTTGGCGAGCTTATGCCCCCTATAATCCCAGATTATCCCCTCGGACAGGCCTGAGAAGGTCGTCTTTATCTCGTCTGTCATCTTCATCGCGATGTAATCGCCAGGCAGCATCATCTTGTAGACCTTTTTATAGATGTCCGGCTCATTCCCCATGACCCAGTTCAGCTTCGAGGCGGTGAAATTGCCGGGCAGGTTGAGCATGGTTTTGAGGCACAAGTCTTCCCCGATGTCAGCGGCCGCCTTCTTGGCTATTTCCACGGCCCTTCCGTCGCACCAGATTATCGAGGGCCTGAGAACCTCCTTGTTTTTATCCACGATGACCAATCCGTGCATCTGGTATGATATGCCGATTGCCTTAATATCGGCGACATCAAAATCCGTCTGGGATTTAATCATCTGGGTTACCTTGACGAGATGCTCCCACCACATGCTCGGGTTCTGCTCGGCCCAGCCGGATATCTTGGCGATGATTTCCATTTCCTTCTTGGGCGAGGTTGCCGCCGCCAACGCCTTCCCGGTTTCGGCATCCAATAGCGTAGCTTTTACAAATGAGCTACCAACATCGAATCCTAATAACAGTTGCATTTTTAATCCTCCTAAAGAATTAGAACTTTGTCTGTCATTTCCTTCCTTCCCTTTGCTCAACCATCTCCACGAGGAGGCGGTTGCCTATTTTTCCAATTTGTCTTGCGTTAAGCATGAGCCGTCGCAGGCTTATTGCGCCTTGTAAAGGAACACTTGGCAGTAAACAATTTAAGGGCTTCGGCAGCCGTGAAAGAGTATCATTTGGCTCAAGCATCAATCCCGTCAAATGGGGTGGATTGGCCGGATGATTGCCCCCCCCCCGGTCACTGATGCCTTCATCAAGGTGCCCGAGCGCGGCTTTATTAACGTCATCCAAACATCATCATGACCTTCAAGTTCGTCACAGGCGAGCCCGCGCTGCTGACAGGCAAAGCGCTCGTGATAGCCGACCTGCACCTCGGCGCGGAGCGCGACTATCGCGCCGCGGGGATGAGCATGCCGTCGCAGACGGCCGCGATTGAAGCAAGGATAACCGGGCTCCTGCGCAGGACGAAGGCGAGGCGGCTCATAATCCTAGGCGACGTCAAGCACCGCGTGCCTGGGATAAGCTTTCAAGAGGAGCGCGAAGTTCCTGCTTTCATTAATCGGCTCAACCGCAAGGCAAGCGTCGAGGTCGTGCCGGGAAACCATGACGGCTGGCTTGCAAGGCTATGCCCTGAAGTAACAATCCATCCGAGTGGGGGCGTCATGCTGGGTGATTTTTGGCTGTGCCACGGCCATGCATGGCCGCCAGCGGAAGCCCTCAATGCGGAAGCCATAGTGATAGGCCACAACCATCCGCAGGTTGAATTCGTTGACAGGCTGGGCAAGGCCTGGCGCGAAAGGATATGGGTGAGAACGAACATCAATCACAAACCACTGAGGAACCGCTACAAGAAGCTGCCGAAGAATGTGCCTGAACTCATTATCATGCCTGCATTCAGCCCGCTCATCGGCGGCTGGGCAGTGAACAAGGCGGGAGATTGGAAAACGCAGCATAGGAACACGCCCGAAGGCATGGGCCCGCTCACGCGCTCGGCAGACATCAGGCATGCAAGGGCTTTCCTACTTGACGGAACCTTTTTAGGCGGGGTTTCAAATATATGAGTGGTGGAATGGCAATGCTGATTACGACATCGGACTTAATTTCTGAAAAGAAGATAGTGAAGACGCTTGGCCTTGTGCGCGGCAACAGCGTGAGAGCGAAGAACATAGGCAGGGACATAATAGCCAGGCTGAGGAACATCGTGGGCGGCGAAATACCGGCCTACACAAAACTCCTTTCTGAATCAAGGGATGTTGCCATCTCAAGGATGGTTGAAGAGGCTGAAAATCTCGGGGCGGATGCAATAGTCTGCACAAGGATTTCAACCGCCTCTCTCATGCAGGGCTCATCTGAGATTCTTGCATACGGCACCGCAGTAAAGCTGAAATAGGCCGCCTGGCTCATGCCATGTTTCTCAAGAACTCGTTGGCGGCGTCGAGGAAGGCGTTCTCCATGCCCATCGGGATGCGGCAGCCTGCGGCCTCGGGATGCCCGCCGCCCGAGCCGCCGACGCGCTCCGCGGCGTATTCGGCGAGCTTGTTCAGCGGTATGCCCTGCACGCGCCGCCTTATGGTCACGTCGACGTTGCTTTTCCTTCTCTGCAAGAACATGCCGATGGGGCTGTTCGTGACGGTCGCGGAAAAAAGGGCTGCGGGGCCGCGGAAGCCGAAGCTGGGCAGCTCTTTCATGTATCCTATGCTGCCTATCAGCATCGCCTTTTCCTTTGCCTGGTGGTATAGTTCAAGTTCGCGGCTCACTGACTCGGCCGCGCATTCCACTAGCCCCTCAATGCTTGCAGGGTTCCTGCCGCGCGCCAGCGCGCCGACTATCCTGCGCTTGGCATCATAGCTGTCGAAGCGCCTCATCTTTATCGCCATTATCATGGAGCAGACCTCGAAATATATCTCGTGCTTGTCCCAGTTCCGCATGATGGACTGCGCGGACACGCCCTCCTCCGTGAAGTCGCCTATCGCGCCGTAAAGCGCGATCCATGCGCGCTCGGCAGGCAGCTCCTTCTTGAAATAATCATATACCAGCTCGGACGCGCAGACCTTGTCGCTCCAGACGAACTTCTTGGCGCTGCGCCTGAGCTCCTCCAGCGACGTCGTGTCGGGTATGGGGTGGTGGTCAAAATAGACTATCTCGGCCTTCTTGCGCCTGAGCAGGGATATCAGGTCGGGCGCGCTCTTCTTGTTCACCGCCATGTCGGCTATTATTATCCGCTCCGCCTCGGCGTCCTCGAGGTCCACGTAGAGGCTTACGGGCTTGGTGAAGAACACGCGGGCTCCCGGGAAGCGCGACAGCGCTATCGCACCCGCGCACATGCCGTCTATGTCGGCGTGCGTCAGAATCAGCGTTTTGTCTGCCATGATTATTCTTTGTGCCATGATATTAAAATTACTCATTTCTCTGCGTTCATTCGCAGGAACGTCTCGGCCTTCTCCAGCGTCAGCCTCGCGTTCTTGAACTTCAGCTTCGCCATGGCTTCATCAAATACGAACCAGCCGAATCCCTTGTGCTCGGACGAAACGGTGACCTTCCCGTCAGCCGCCTCGCAGAGATAGAACACGACCTCTTTGTATATAGTAGCGCCACCTTTCCTGTAAAAATAGCTTATCCTGTTCTCCCAGCCCTGCATCCTGCGCACACTACTGATGCCCGTCTCTTCCTTAAGCTCCCTTTCCGCCGCCTCCAGTGGGATTTCGCCCCTCTCTATGTTGCCCTTCGGGAAGTCCCAGCGGCCGCTCTCATGCTCAAGCAGAAGGTAGAGCCTTTTTCCTGCCTGCTTCCTGAACACCACGAAGCCTGCCGAGCGCTCCTCCGCCATTAGAATTATTAATGGCGCGGGACGTTAAAATGCTTAATAATCCATCGCGCGAATTCTAAACAATGAAAAGGACGGCGCACAGCATGAGGTGTATCAGGTGCGGCAAGCCCATGCAGGGGTCGGGCAGCGGGCTGGCAGAGCTGTGCGCCAAGTGCCTCAAGGAAAAGGCCCTCCAGCTCAGGAGGAACGAGAAGCTCAGGTCGATTGATGACGAGAGGATGGAATTCCTGAAGAAGATTATAAGGAAGTGAGGCATGGGAGCAATAACATGGGGAAAATGCGCCTCTTGCGGCAACCTGGCCGAGCCGTCGCATATTTGCAGGATGTGCAGCGGGACGTTCTGCACGAAATGCTTCGCCACGACGATAGGCATGTGCAAGGCCTGCAGCAGGAAGGTCAATTCACATCTGCAGAATGACTGAGCAGGCGTTTGTTCTAATATAAATTAGGCGTACAAATCATTCTAGTTGTGCCGAGGTGACAAGCCTGAGGAACCGTCCTCAGTTACCACCCTCAGCACACTTGCCGAGGTGGCGGAATGGTTAACGCGCTGCCCTGGAAAGGCAGTATCCGAAAGGATGCGCAGGTTCGAGAAACCCTTTTCCAATGCGCTTGACGAAAAAGCGTCGCAACTGACAACCAAATGTTGTCAGGCGCGCCATGTCACTTCTGGACATGAGGCGTTACGGAAAATGGAACGGAAGTCCTGCCCTCGGCGTGTCAGGTTTCCAGCCTGACATATGATCGTGAACATGTTGCAGAGGCGATGTTCGCGAGTTATGTCACTACTCAAGTTTCCAGCCTGACATATGAGATTGCGTTGTAGATGCCGCTCAGCAGCTCGTAATGCGTCTTCTCCCAGTCGGCGAGCGCGACGAAGAATGCGGTGCCTTCCTTGCTCCTGACGCTGCCCGCGAGCCTCAGGTAGAAGGCGCGCGTCTGCTTCTCCAGCTCCATCGCCCTGAGGACTGCTGTTATCTCCTCTTGGTTCTCGACGTGCTCGGAGCCAGGGCGCTTCCTGAATGCCGAGAGGTCTTTCAGCGGTTGCTTCGTCTTGCTTGCGGGAACCCTTGTCCAAAGCTTCATGCTCTTCAGCGAGCTCTTCACGTCCTCAAGCAGGGCTCCGTGCTCGGCTTCCTGCTCGGACAGGAACTTCATGAAAATCCTCATCGGCCCTTCTGACTTGCGGGCCAGCCCGGAATAGAACCTGCGGTCGCGCTCCTCGACCTTTATCGCCACCTCCAGCCCGCGCGCTATGTCGAAGTCCGGCGCGGACACGTCTATCCTGAATTCCTTCTCTATGTCGGATATCTCGGGCATGCGGTTTATTTGGCGCGCGGGGATTTAAGCGCGAACAACAAGCGAGGGCTTAAAAAACTAATCACCAACACATGGCTTATGAAAATCAGCATCATACACGGATTCCACCCGAATGAATACACAAGGCCGTATGCAGAAGAGGTTGGAAGACTGCTGGCAGACCGCATGTATGAAGTTCTTGTCACAGACGTACCATTTGATGATACTATCTGGGGTGCAGCAATAAAGAATGCTTCCATAGAGGAATTGCATTACCGCATGAATGAACCAAGCTTAGCGAACGAAGATGCAGATTTCTCTTTCAACTTTCAGGCTGGCCTTGAAGAGGTATACAACAAGAGAGGTCTGGCCGCGGAAGAATTGGAATTCAAAGAGTTGTTTGGGAACACAATAAGGGAGATAATGTGGGGACTTGGTCTTGTAAGATTGGGTCAGATATCATATGTGAAAGTTGGAACAATCAGCGGCAGATATGCCATAGAAATACCTCAAATATTTATCCCTACATCACAAGATTTTAGGGCATTCATGCGGGGTAAGTGCAAGGCTCTAACCACCTGCAATTATAACGATTGGTTATTGAACTATTTCCTTCGAGTCGCCAACAAGTCAGCAACGATAAAAAAATATCCCCCTTCCGTTATCGGCAAGATAATAGCCGACGGCATTGAGGAGAAAATTATCTTAGCTCACGCTGCCCATTGAAAAAAAGAGAAACAAGAGCCAAAGGAATGGCTCAAACAAATTACTTTCCTGCGACCTTGACAACATCTATCGCGATGCCCGCGGCAACGGTCTTGCCCATGTCGCGTATGGCGAACTTGGCAAGCATCGGGTACTCGGACTGCTTCTCCACAACGACAGGTTGCAGCGGCTCCACCTTTATGATGGCCGCGTCGCCTGACTTCAGCATGTCAGGGTGTTCCTGCAGCGTCGCGCCTGTCTTGGGGTCGAGCTTCTTCACGATTTCCGTTATCTTGCCCGCGACGTGCGCGGTGTGTATGTGGAACACGGGCGTGTAGCCCTTGGTTATCACCGTCGGGTGCTGGAGCACGATTATCTGCCCCGTGAACTCCTTCACCACCTGGGGCGGGCTATTCGCATGGCCTACGACGTCCCCCCTCTTGATGGCGTTCTTGTCCACTCCACGGACGTTGAAGCCGACGTTGTCCCCCGGCACTGCCTCTGCCAGCTGCTTGTGGTGCATCTCGATGGACTTGACGTCGCCCGCGGCGCCGCTTGGCATGAAGATTATCTTGTCGTTGGGCTTCATGACGCCTGACTCTATCCTGCCCACGGGGACTGTGCCTACGCCGGTTATGGTGTAGACGTCCTGCACAGGTAGTCGTAGTGGCTTGTCCTTGGGCATCTCAGGCGGCTGTATGTTGCTGTCCATGGCATCTACGAGGGTCGGGCCCTTGTACCATGCCATGTTGGTAGACTTCTTGGCGACGTTGTCGCCATTCCATCCCGAGACGGGTATGAACGGCACCTGATCGGGCTTGTAGCCGAGCGAGGTGACAAGCTTCCCGAGCTCGTCCTTTATCTTCTTGAAGACCTCTTCCTTGTAGCCGACTGCGTCCATCTTGTTCACCGCAATGAGAAGCTGCTTGATGCCGAGCACCTTAATCAGGTAAAGGTGCTCCTTCGTCTGGTCCTGTATGCCCTCTTTCGCAGAACAGACAAGTATCGCCGCGTCCGCCTGGCTGGCGCCGGTTATCATGTTCTTGATGAAGTCCCTGTGGCCGGGGCAGTCAATGACGGTGTAGTAATACTTGTTCGTCATGATGGGCTTGTACATCAGGTCTATGGTCAGGCCTCGCTCCCTCTCTTCCTTGAGGTTGTCCATCACGAAGGCGAACTCGAACGTTTCCTTCTTCAGCTCCTTGGCGAGCTCCTTGAGCTTCCTCATCTCCTGCTCAGGGACAGAGCCTGTATCGTAAAGCATCCTTCCAATCAGCGTGGACTTTCCGTGGTCAACGTGGCCGGAAGTTATGATGTTGATGTGCGGTTTTTCTGCCATTTTTTTACCTCCATTTTTGAAGGGAAAATGCCTGAGACGGGTGTCTCGGCAGCATTTCAATCCTCCATTTATTTACCTATATGATGATAGGAATTTGCTCCCACTTGCGTGGAAGATTGTTTATATACAGGGGCTCTATTTATATAGTTTCTTTACGGAATCATACATATGAAAACGGAGAGCATAACCATCGGGGACATAGCGAGAATAAGCCAGCATTTTGGATGTGGGCGGTTTGGCCGCGGAGGCGGCTCGTCCTTTAGTGAGGCCGGGCTTGACGCGGCCCTCATGGCCGGCGGCAGGAGGGGCGTATTCCGCAGGATTGCCTACCTCTGGAGGGCGCTGCTTTTCGGCTATCCCCTGTCAGAGGGCGACAGGAAGACCGCGCTCGTGCTCGCGTTCGTAACCTTCGAGAACAGCCGGATGGCGCTCTGGGACGGCCAGAAGAGAAGGCTGGTGAACGCGCTGCTGAAGGTTTCCAAGGAGAACATTTCCGAAATAGGAAGGATTGAGAGGCTGGTGAGGTATGCAGTGGAAGGAGATTGAGAGGATAATCAGGGAGAATGAAAAATACATCAATATGCTGGAGTATTACGACGTCACGGGCAGGCTGCCTTCGAAGAAGGTCGCAAGAACGTTCACGCTCCAGCAATCAAGCTTTGACAGGCTGAAGTCAGAGTCGGCGCGCACAGGCAAGAGCATGTCGCGCCTGCTCGACGAGCTGATTGAGAGAATGTATGATAAATGATTTACTACTCCCCGAATCTTCGTTTCCTCTGCGAGAACTCCTCTATGGCCGTCATGAACTGCTCCTTGGTCAGGTCGGGCCAGAAGCTGTCAAGGAAGGAAAGCTCGGAATATGCCGACTGGAACAGAAGGAAGTTTGAAAGCCTCTTCTCGCCGCCTGTCCTTATTATCAGGTCGGGCTCGCCGACCATGCCATTGGTCTGCAGGCTGTGCTTCAGCATCTGCTCTGTTATTGAATTGGGATTGTCGCACTCGGCTGCAAGTTTCCTGCAAGCATTCAAAATTTCCTGCCTGCCCCCGTAGGCAATCGCGTAGTTTATCCTGAAATTCGAATATGACTTCGTGGCCTCACTGGCCTTCCTCATCTCCTCCTGCAGGTCGGCAGGCAGCCGCTGAAGCTCGCCGAAGAAATGCAGCCTGACCTTGTCCCTGTGTACGTGGTGGTTCCTGTCGGTGTTCACGTCGTGGAATTCCTTCCTCGCTATCTCGAAAAGATGGTTAAGCTCCGACCTCGGCCTTTTGTCAAGGTTCTCCAACGACAGCGCGTATATCGTGATTTCCCTGATGCCGAGCTCCTTGCACCAGCCGAAAACCTCCTCGACCTTCTTCGCGCCCCATTCGTGGCCCTTCCACGGCTGCATCATGAGGCGCTTCGCGCACCGCCTATTGCCGTCAGGTATTATCGCCAAGGACCTGGGCATGTTTTTCATATCCATTATGAAGACACCTTCGAATATGAATAAGTTAGTTCTTGTTGTTTAAATCGGTTATTCGTTATTAATAGCTTTAAGTACCATATCTTATTGGTTTTTATGAACGAAGCGTTCATGCTAAGCGCAGTGCTCCATTGCCGAATCAAGGGCAGAAAGTTTGAAGTACCTGAATCAATCAGAACAACCAAGAATGTCCGCAGCCAAGATGATGGCACAGAATCCGATTCCCTCGCATTCAACAAGGAAAGCAAGCGAGCCCGTTTCCAAGTTGATGGCGCAGGATTCGATAACACCGCATTATCCAAGAGCAGCAAGCGGTTCCGTAAAGAAGAGGGTGGCGCTAGGTTCGAATTTCATTGCCACAGCTGCCACTCGAAGGGCACCAAGGTCGCGGTCGAGGGCATGCCGAGCCCGCGCGAGATAATATCGCACGCTAAGAGGATTGGGCTTGCGGGCATAGCCATATCAGACCACGACACGAACAGGGCATGGGCCGAGGCGAAAGCGCAGGCGAGGAAGGAGGGCATTATCTTCATCCCCGCGATGGAAATACTCAGCAGCGCGGGCCACATCATCGGCCTCGGGCTGAACGAGCCTGTCAGGAAGGGGATGGACGCGCTGGATACCATGGACGCGATAAGGGGCCAGGGCGCTGTCTGCGTGGCAGCCCACCCGTTCGACGTGCAAAGCTGGGGCATCAGGAAGTTCATGGACCATGCCGACGCGGTAGAGGTATTCAACGCGCTCAGCATCGAGCGGCTGGGCAACATGGCTGCGGAGAGGCGCGCGAGGAAGAAGGGCAAGGTCATGGTGGCAGGCTCCGACGCGCACTCGCTCGGCATGATAGGCACGGCCTGCAATGTCATGGATGCTGCAAGCGTTGACGAGGTGCTTTTCGCGCTAAGGCGCGGCAAGGTCGGATTTGAAAAAAACTACACGAAGCTCAGCACCTTGGTGGGGTGGATAAGGGAGCGGCTCGTCGTCTCCTATCCGCAGATATGCTCCTACATAAACAGCAACTACCGCGGGCCCAAGCGATGGCTCGCCAGCAGGATGCTGGACAACTACGTCTTCTCGGGCCAGGAAAAATGGGAAACGCTCGCCTACCTCGGCCTCGGCATCGCGTCCGCATACAGCGCCGTGAAGGTGCTGGCGTATTACTGACCTTCTATCGGGTGTTTTTCTCATCCATGAATGGTTTTTATGTCTTCTGCTTTTTGTTGACTTGATTCTTCTTCCAATGCATTGATTTTTCACCAAACGCTTTGCTCTTTCGGCCAATCATCGGCCAGGACAAAAAGTCGGTTATCAATCAAAGTTTGCCATTTATAAGCGCGCCCGACAAACAATAAATTAGTGCCCGCGCAGGTTTCATGCTCATTCATTTACATAACGCAAGACGCCTGATACCGAACGGTTGAAAGGCAAGTCAAGAGAAGTTTGCTATTTAAATTAGATGTTTTGCGCGTTTGGGGAATGGATAACCCCCGCCCATTCCCTGAAAAGTAGGGGCATGAAACCTATTTGATAAGGAGAAGATGATGAAGAAGTGCCGTGCTGTGCGCTCATCGATGTATCCTTAAGTTCTAAGCTATGTAATGAGCCACAGCACGGTTCTGCATTCTGTCAATAACCTGCCGGCCTCAGGCAGCAGATAATCAGGTTTTTAAACGCCTTAAGGCTCGCCGCTAATTTCATAGCAGAGCCGGGCGTTAATCACCACCATCCGGATCCGTGTTGTTGCGTATACAGCACGGATCCACATTTTGAAGCTATGCAAGCATTCAGAAGCAACTGTAGCTTAGTCGGCAAAACAGTGGCTGTTAGACCGCACGTTGCAGGTTCAATTCCTGTCGGTCGCTTTCAAGAAAAAGGGATGTCCCGTCAGCCCTCCAAAAACGGGAAGAATTTGGGAAAGCGTGCGGCGCTTTTTCCCAAGCCTCAGAACGGTGTGATGAATGTGCTCGTGAGGTGAAATTATGAAACATTTATTGAGGGCCACAATCGCATAACAAACAAGAAGAAAAAAAGCGATTAGGCTCCGGATGTTATGAACATCCGCTGGAGCCGTGTTTTCGGCGCGCCTTACGTTAATGACGCCCAATAACACGGCTCCGAATTGTCAACAACCTGCCTGTTTCACGGCAGATAAATACCCAGCCAGAGACTGGGAGCCAAGCTTCTTCGGATACCCTGGTCTGTTTTTTGCTCTGCATAAAACGGGTTATTTGGATGTGCGTGCATCCCCCGAAAAACATACCGAATGATGATGAAGGAGAAAAAAGGTATGTGTAAAAAGAAGACAGAAAAACAATTTGCAAGTCGTCAAGCAAGAAAGACTGAGGTGGCCCGTGCATAACCGAAAGCTGGTAACTAAAGAAACCTTTTACTAAATTCGGCGTTGGGGTGTGAACTCCAACAACGCGACCTTTAGGCGCGAAAAAAACAAATACGCTAAGATCCATGATCCGGTGGCGAACAGAGAGAGAAAACCTTGCTATGTGCGGGTTTTCTCTCTTTTGCTCTGTCAACTTTACGGGACTTTTGGCGAGCGGCAGACAAATAGGAACAAATCATGCGGAGGAGAAGACAACCGGACACAGACGACACCTGAATTCGTGTTTCACGCCAGCGAAGCTGGCTGTCGTTTGCGTCATTCGAACTCCTGAAGGCATTGCTCACCCCTTCGTTTTTCCGTGATGTTCGCGCTTTCAGCGCGACACGCCTGACAACCTCGGTTGTCAGCGCGACGCTTTCATCCTTTGAACCGAAAAGGGTTCTAAGCCACTGGATCCTTAGTCCAGCCCCTTTGACCGCTTGGGTACCTCCGCATTGGAGTACTGGAGGAAGTAACTGAGTGATGCAGCTATACTGTCACTCAGGCTTACCTCCGCATCTGAGCATTCTGTTGGTTAAACTAATGCAAGACATGATTTAAAAAGAAAAAGACACCACCGTTCTAAACCCCTTCGGCCCTCTTCTTTATGACGATGACCTCGTCCTCCTCTTCCTTGCCGAGGTCGCGCTCCAGCTTCTCTATGTCCTTCTTTATCGCCTCAAAGTGTGAGAGTATGCGCTTCTTCTCCCTGTCGTAGTTCTCAAGGTCTTCGAAGATGCGCCTGCCCTCCTTGAACTCATTGAGCCCCATCATCACGTAGGGGAACTTGTTCATCTCCCGCGCGACCTTCGCGCAGAGCTTGCCGAGCCACCTGTTCATCTCGACCTTGACTTCCTTCCTGACCATCTTCTCCTTGTCCATGTTCGCCTTCATTATGCGGACAACTGCCGCGGTCGGGAATGGCAGCTTGGCCTCCTCCTCGGCGGAAACATCCTCTTCCTTGGCTGCCGGCGCCTGCTGCACTTTGTTGTCTTCCGACGCCTCCTCCATGCCCGTGGGCACGTCTTCGGCAACTTCCTCTGCTGCGTCTTCTTCAGCCATATTTTTTCGCCTTATCCTTTCGCCATTGCGAGGATTTAAACTTACATTCTTCTTTTGGGCTTGATGCATACAACAAGTGTTTTTATCACAAATATTGGGAAGGGTAGTTAAATACTTTCAGGCCTCATCAACCCTTAAATGTTTTCGCGTGCAATTATAGACATATCATGCTAATCTCTGACTACAAAAGACAATATCCCTAAGCGAGCGTTTCGCTTAGCTAAAGGCCAAACGGCTGAATACGAAATCATTACTTTTGAAAATCTAGAAGGGAGGCTGTTTATGCATAGTTTAATTCTTGGATTATCTGTGATTAAATTTCTTTTATTATTATTGGCATTGGTAATTTTTGCTGTTCTCTTGTTTTTTTCCGCCTTTTTTATTGAAGTCAACATCTTAGGTATTCTGACGAAATGTACTAAATGCGGTAGTCCTGACACCGAAGAGGATGCCACCAAGACAGGCATGGATGGGCGGACTTTACACATTTTTGTTTGCAAAAAATGCAGCCATAGATTCGAAGTTTGCCTTAGCCCGAATCCTGCCCCACCTGATACAATGAGTTTTTACTGAAACAGTAAAAATATGAAACCTATTTTTGAGTTGGCTATGAGCCGACGGGAGACAAAAGATGAAAGAATATGAATTTTCATTGAAGCCATGCATCGCGTTTTTTGCGCTGAGCCTGATATTGCTGGTGCTTGTGGGCTGCTTTTGCAGACATGCCTCTTGCGAATTCGTGCTTGGCTTGTTGGGCATGGTGTCGTTCTTTGCAGCCCTGTGGTCGGCGTTTCCTGACCTCAACAAGCTTCCAGCGAAGGGGGGTGGCGCATGAAGAAGGAAAAGGAAATCAATTTCGGGGCTCTCTGGAAAAAACTTGCCAATGCCAAAAACGTGAAAGAAATGAAGGGGCTGATAAGAGGTTTGAAAGCGGAAGATAAGTTATGGCTGTGGTTCTTTGCGGACGATGCCCTGAAAAAACTCATGAACATATTTATGTGGGGAGGGTTCAGCCTGCCGAGAGAGTCCACTGGCTGACGGCAGGTCAAACTGAAACTAAAAAATTATTTTTTTGGCTGGCTGCTGAATGACAGTCGGCAGGAAGGAAAGGATTTTATGAAGATTACGAAAGTTTTTGTCCATTTTCTGTTGACGGTTTTGATAATTGTG
The DNA here is from genome assembly GCA_964501695.1 of uncultured archaeon. Taxonomy (GTDB): domain Archaea; phylum Aenigmatarchaeota; class Aenigmatarchaeia; order QMZP01; family QMZP01; genus VGIZ01. Next base: position 22,434 of record CAZCTG010000002.1, read on the forward strand.
TATCTTTTTTTGTTGTTGTGCTTGCTATTTGTATCTTTATTGCATATCAGCTTGGCGCATTCAGGAAGCCTGACATGAGCAGGAATGGCGAATGGGTGAAGGCCGAGAACGGGACGCTGCCGGATGGTTTTAGTCCTGCAGGCAATTCAAAGTTGGGGCCTTCAGTCATAACAACATTAACCAGAGACGAACTTCTAAAAGCATCAGAAAAGAGCGGTGAACGCTTGGCTTTTATTGAGCCCGGGAGTTCAATTATTTGTTATGCAGCAGAAGTCGGCCCGGGCAAGTGGAAGATTTTCAGGGAATTCCTTATAAAACCTAAAACCAATCTCTTGACTCTAAGGACAGAAGCGCCGGTGTTCCGTGATGGTTGCGTGCAGTACAGGCTTTACGTATTCACAGGATGGTGGAAGATGTTATTCTCATTCTTGCCAGCCTTGTTATGCTTTGTTATTGTGGTTGTGGCTTGTTTAGCAAGCTCCAAGGGGATTAACGAAGCCGTTGAAAGCTTCTTTCCAGCAAGAAGAACGGCATCATAGCTCGCATCGCTGACATAGCGGAAAATCAAGGGAACCTTTGTTCCCTTGTTTTCGTTTGTCACCTTAAAGGTATATGCTTATTTAAGAAGGGCGCGCCAAATAATCTGTATGCTGGGCATCGGCATCTATACGGCATCGGCGATAGTTTTCATCGTCATAGTGGCCGCGCTGCTGTTCAGGGACAGGAAAAACGTGAAGCGCGAAAGCGGCATCATATTCCTGCGGCGCACGCAGCGCGGCAAGCGCTTTTTGCTGAGGCTCGGAACCAGGCATGCGCGGTTCTGGAGGCAGCTCGGCAACCTCGCGATGCTCGCGGGCTTCGTGATGTCGGTCTGGATGACGTGGATGATGGCCGCGCAGCTGCCGCTGATAGCGTCGGGCGCGGTGCCGAAGGAGGCGAGCGGCGGCTTGCTGCTGCCTTCCCTTTCCGACGAGGCCACGCTGGGCAGGGGCTTCATACTCGTGCCGTTCTGGTACTGGATAATCGCGCTTTCCGTCATATTGCTCGCCCACGAAGGCATGCATGCCATGCTCGGCATCGCGGCGAAGGTGAAGATAAAGTCCATAGGCTGGGGGCTGCTGGCCGTGCTGCCGCTGGGCTTCGTGGAGCCGGACGAAAAGCAGGTCAGCAAGCGCAAGCCCGTAGAACAGCTGAGATTCTTCGCGGCAGGCAGCTTCGGCAACTTCATCGTGGCCGGGGTATCCATTGCTGTGCTGGTCTTTATGTTCAATCCCATGTTCGCAAGTAATGGGGTGGCGTACAGGGCGGTCTCGATAGGGTACCCCGCGGAAATGGCGAACATGACAGGCTACATCACAGGCATAGACGATTACGCGATAAACAGCACCGATGACATGAGCAGGGTGCTTGGCATCATAGGGCCGAACAAGACGGTCACTGTGAAGACTGTCAACTTCACTGAAAACGGCACGGAAGAGCTTGGATTCAACATCACGACGTTCCCCGAGCCCGAGCCCGCGTTCGCGCCCGGACCGCTCACGGGATTCTTCGCCACTATGGAAAGGTTCATTCCAGGGATAATAGACTTCAGCGAACATCCGCCGTGGGCAGGAGAGAACGTGACATGGTACGACATAAAGTATGACATCGCCAAATGGTCTTACCTTGCCGACGACTATCCCGCTTTGAGGAGCCGCGCGCTCAACAGGATTCAAGCGCTCGAGGCGGAGTTGCTGCAGACCCCGAGGCGCGGCTACATCGGCATAGCCTACGTAAGCAACGTGCAGGGGCTCAAGGCGGGGTT
>CAZCTG010000003.1:0-22665 GCA_964501695.1 uncultured archaeon
TCCCGACGGACTCGGGCATGGAGTCAACATTCGTCGTCACTACAGGCACGCCGCATGCCATGGCTTGTATGGGTATGCCCGCAAACCCCTCGCTCAGGGAAGGGTATGCAAACACGTCCAATGAATTGATGAACTCGTTTGCCTTCTCCTCCGGGACGAAGCCGTGAAAATATGCGTCCTTAACGTTCATGGCCCTGAAACGTCCAAGGTTCTCTCCGCGGCCGCCGACATGCAGTTCCATCCTCGGATATTCATTCTTAAGTATTCTGAACGTGTCAACCAGAAGGCTGACATTCTTCCTGCCGTCCAGTCCGCCGAGATAGCCTATCCTGACCGGCCCGTGCCTCTTCTTCCTGAGAGGCTTGAATTGGGTGGTGTCGACACCCTCGTGCACCACGAATATCTTGTCCTGGGGTATGTCACTGAACTTCTTTGCCTGCTCCTTGGCAACATGGGAGAGCACCGTTATGGCGTCCGCTTTTCTTGAAAGCCTGAGGCATGCCTTGTACCATAATACGCGGCCCGCGCTGCCGAACGAAAGCTCGGATTTGTCGTACATCAGAGGTATTACGTCATGTATTGAAACCACGAGCGGCCGCTTCCTTGCCACGACTGCCGCCGCTCCCGTGCTTGTGTAATCGGCATGGTATATGTCCGCGTCCAAACCCACTAGTCTGGGTGCCAGGAAGAAGGGATAAGTGAACCACGTGAATGACGGTGAATAGACTGTACTTACCCAGTTATCATGCGGCGCGTATCCACCCCTCACTATAAGTTCGACGTCATGGTGCATCGCGTGCAGCTCCTTGCCTAATGAATATATGACCCTTGCTATGCCCCTGCTTACGCCTGCTGATTCCGCATCGGGGCATGTGTGCCCTATCAACTTTATCTTCATAATCCCAATCCCCTGTAGACTTTGTTTACCTTTTCGCTGTAATGTTCCATGCTGTAATTCCTGAAGTACCTTTTTTTGGCCTCGGCCCCGAGCCGGCGGGCTTCCTTCGGGTTGTCAACGAGGAATTGTATTGCCTGTGCAAGCGCATCCGCATCACCGGGCCTCGGAAGAAGCCCGCACCGCCCGTTGTCAAGAATCCGGGGTATGTCCGATATCCTGCTTGCAATTATTGGCTTGCCGAGCATCATGGGCTCGAAAATCTTGCCCGGAATCTCGGCCCTTGCGTATTCGGTGTCCTTTGTTGGTATGGCATATATGTCGGCCGCGGCCGTCAGTTCAGGCATCTGCTCCATGGGTAGCCTGCCTGCAAAAACGGTCTCCTGTCCTGCCATCTTTCTGAGCGCACCCTCGACCCCGCCCCCGCCGGCCAAGACGAGCCTCAGGTCGCTCCTTGCAAGCTTTTGGACCGCCGATATCAGCACGTCCAAGCCCTTGTGCTCATAGAATGTGCCGGCGTAGAGTATTAACTTCTTTCCCTGCAGGCCAAGCCGCTTTCTGGCGCCTGCGCCGCTGCATCTTTTCTTGAGGAAAAGGCTCTCGTTCGGAACCTGATACACAACCTCGCCTCCATAAAGCCTCTGCAGATAGGCTGACGAAACCGTCAAGCCATCCGCGTTCCTGCAGGAGCGCTCAGCCCATTTCATTGCAAGGCGCTTTGCAATGTTTTTTGATGCCGCGACATCGTAATCGTCTATGCTGAGGACGAATTTCTTTTTTCTCAGCTGCTTTGCCATTGAAGCGGCAGGCGCCGTGTGAGGCAGGAGCTTGAAGGCGTGGACGACATCATAATCCTCGTGCATGAGCTTCAGCACGTTTCTTGGATAGAGGCTGAGCATCGCTGCCTGTGGCGGCTTCGGCACGGGCGGTTCAACGATATCCAAGCCCAGGCCATCGTAATCCATGAAAGGCTTGCCTCCCATAAGCGGACCCATCAGCTTCACATGGTGTTTTTTTGAAAGCGCCTTGGCCATGGGATAGACTGTAATCATCGAGCTGCTGCTCAGCATGGGGCACAGCATCAATATTTTCATTTTCCCGAAACCTCCTTCATGATTTTTACGTATTTGTCAGCCGCCCTGCCCCAACTAAAACCCGCGGCATAGCGCCTTGCATTGGCAACAATCCTGCTGTTTTTCCTGCCAAGCGCTGCGTTTATTCCGCGCGCCAAGGATTTTTCGTCCTTCGGCTTCACGAGTATTGCGCTTTTCCTGTCCATTATGCCTATTTCAGTGCACACAATAGGCACGCCCATGTAAGCAGCCTCGACGAGCGAGTAGTTGAGCGATTCAGAAAGCGAAGGCAGCACGAAGACGTCGGCTATGGACAGGAAGCCGGAAATGTCATTCTTGAAACCCGCGAAAACGACATCGGCCATCTCTTCCTTTGCAAGCCTCTTCAGTTTCTCCATGTCCGGTCCGTCGCCGACCAACAGGCATTTGTAATCATAGCTGACGTGCTTCAGGGATTTCAAGAGATAATAAAGACCCTTGACTTCTATGAGCCTGCCTGTATAGAGGATTATTTTCTCATGCGGCTTGGCGTATCTTGCCCTGAAGCTCCTTGCCTGGGCCGGTTTCATGCCCCTGACCCTCGTTTTGTCAAACCCGGGCATTACGATGTCGAACTTCTTGGTTATCTTTCTCATCTGCCATGGCGCATGCGCCACGACTGCATCGGCGTTTGGGTATGTCAGCCTGTCGCCGATGCGGAACAGCGCCCTTATTGCGCTGTTGTACTGCGGCTGTTCGCTGGCCATTCCGTGCGAAACCATGATTACAGGCTTGCGTTTTATTCTTGCCATGACAAGACCCAAGAGATTCGAGACCTCACCGTTGCTTATTATGACGTCAAAATCGAGCCCCAGCGCGCGGAAGAAGGATGCCAAGTTGAAGCTTGGGTTGCGGAAGTAGAAGCCCCTGATGAATGGCAAGCGTATTATGCGGATGTTTTCCTTGTTCTCGTCGCTTTTTGTGCCGCTGAAATGCCTCGTTACAAGGGTTATTCGCACGCCTTTTTTTGCCAGGGCGCCCGCCAAGCCCTGGACATATATTTCCATCCCGCCCGAGGGGCTTGGGTCGGAAGCGCCGGACGAGCCCATGGGGTATTCCTTTGAGCCAAGAATCAACGCGCGCATACAGAATGTTGAACCGGGCGGTTAAAAACATTATGAACTATTGGTTGCGTCCTTCAGGTCGTATATGTGTATCAGCCCATTGTCAAAAACCTTTTTGAGGCCGTTCTCGACCAAATTGTAGCCGTCCATGAACATCAGGCTTGTAAATATCGTGTGCTCCGCTTCCGGAGGCACGTAGAAAAGCCCGTAGCCTGTCATGGCTATGCATCCGCCTATGCTCTGGCTCTCGTTCCCCACGCTTGCTATGCCCTTCTCAGTGCAAAGGTCGTTTATGTAAGCCTTGTTCGAGTATCTTGTGCCGTCCGTGACAAGGAATATGGGCGTGCCCGCGATGTTTCCGTCCTGCCCTATGGGGAGCCATATGCGGTACGGCCCTGCACCAAATTCGTATATCGTGGTGTCGCCCTGCTGGGTTGTCCCTGTCTGCTCGAACTGGAGGATGCCAACGACCGTTGTCTCGTGTGATGCTATCTTTGTTATGGCGCCGTATTTGCCAGGCAGCGTGTAATCCATGAGTATGTAGCCGACGTCGAGCTTGCCGTTCAGCCATCCCGCCCAATTGCTCCAGTTACTGGCATCGTCGGTGAACCATATGGCAACATCATAACGCGACGTGTCGCCGGAGCCCCCACCGTCCACTATCGTTGCCCTCTTCCCCACATACTGGAACCAATAGCCGAAATCCCACCATGACAGGACGCTCGTGTTCTCAGGCGTCTGCTCGCGGAGGAATTTCATCGCGTCGTTGATGTACGGGTTTATGCTGGGGCCCAGCTGGTTCCCGAACGAATACGCGTTTGCCATGTTGGAAACGGCAAGGAGCACCACGAAAATCACCACAGGTATCATAACCAAATCCGTCCGCACCTCTTCGATGCCCCTTATCTTAGTCCAGAACTTTCTTATCCACGATTCCTGCGATTCAACCCTCATCGCATAACCCGGTATGGCAAGGCACACGGCAATCGCAAGCATCGACAGGGCGAACAGCAGGTTCGACAAGGACAGGACAAACACCATACCAAAGAAGCCCGCGGCTATGAGGTACAAGAGCGAAGTTTTACCAATGCTGCTGATGGTCTTTACCTTGGATGCCCTGTCCACGAACCACCCGACAAAGAATCCCGATGCCAAGGCAGCCGAGAATCCCACGAAGTATGCCAGCCTCAGCGCGTAGAAAACGCCGAACACCGAAAAGCCGAGGAATGCAACAGGGAATATGAGAACGAGTTCGCGGTATCTTGCAAACTTGTAAAACATCACCACGGCGCCAAGCAGCATGAGCAGCCACGCGGACAGCAGGATGCTTACGGGCGTCAGCTGCGGCAGCATACCTTGCGCGAAAGAAAGGCCCGATTGGCTGAGCACGGTATTCCAGTCGCCCGGTATGCTCTCAGCTACGGTCGTCAGTCCGGGCTGGTACAGTGTTATCATGCTGACCAGCTTGGACAACATCGAGCCTACGAAATCGGAGAACATGGACCCCACCAGGGTCCCGATGAACAGTAGCACGACAAGAGCAGGGGACAGGAACTTGAGGGACTCCTTCTTAATTACATTGAACCTGTCCGCCAGCAGCCTTACGGCAAGCATGGCGATGACAACATAGCCAAAGATGAAGTTGTAGTTTGCAAGCGACGTGAACCTGTAGGCGAAGATCAACGGAATTACAAGCCCTATAACAGCAAAGGGCACGAAGGAGTGCAGCAGCTTCTGCGGCCTGTTTATGAGCAGCATGATGAACGCAAAGATTGTGATTACGATGTAGATGAGTTGCGCGCCGCCCCATGTTATGGCTGTCACGCCCACGAAGACGCCCGATAGCACGCCGTACGCCAGGCCTTTCCATTTCCAGCCGTCGCATCTGTACGCCTTGAAGAAGAAGATGACGGCCAGAAGCATGAAGACAACGGAGTTCGCTTCCTTCTCTATTTCGCCCGCCGATAGCCTCGTTATGGCGGCTGGTATTGTCGCGAAGAAAAAGGCCGAGAACAGCGCCTTCTTCTTGTCGTCGAACAGTTCATAAGCCAGCCAGAACATAAGCACCATCGCGATGCCCGCCAATATCACCGGCTGGATGAATGCGAACCTGTAGAACGACATGTTCAGCAGCGGGTTCAGCGCGACATACATGGCGGAAGGTAGGTAAAAGTTCAATGGCAAATCAAAACCGCGGTCGCCGTAAGGCCAGTTCCTGAGGACATCAACCGCAGGCATCTGGAAGTCGTGGCCGAGCACGTATTCGTTCAGCCGCAGGAAATAGTAGGTGTCTATGTCAGGCAGGTCGGAATATCTCATAGCGCCCGTCCTGGCCCAGAAGCCGAATATCACTATGGCTGCGAGAATCCAAACCCACCAGTATTTTTTGACGGAGGACTTGACATCAACCATACTCTCTCCACGAATGCTTGCATTTGGTGCATCTCAGGAAAAGCGTCGGCGCCTCGTCAGCGGAGCGCGTCTGCTGTATCCACCAGAAGGCCTCCTTGTTGCCGCATTCCGGGCAGACCGTCTTGGTCTTCGGCAGCATGTCTTCCTTCTTCTCTATTATTATAACCTCGGAGTCCAGCGGCTTCTTCCTCACCGCCTCCGCTATCTCAAGCGGCTTGTACTCCTTCGATTTGTGACCGCAGTTCTTGCATACGAGGATTACCTTGCCCTTCTCCTCCTTAGCAATCATTATCGTGCCGCACTTGTCGCAGAAGTCCATAAGCTTCACCAAAAAGAAGATTAACTATATCTTGTCCGACCTCTTTATATATTCTAGCGCTTTCACGGCGATGAAAGCCGCTATCAGCGCCAGCGCAATCCAGAGCGTGTTCGGCAGGATGTAACTTGTGACTATTATCTTGATCCAGCCAGCGTAAGGGACTATGAGCACGACCACCCCGTTTATCTCGGATGGCGCCACGTGCTTCTCAAAGGCGAGCTGGCCTGCGTTTGCATCCCCCTTGGTCTGGAACGAGCCATCGGGGTTCATCGCGATTATCCTGTGCACTATTGGGATGCTCTGGCCTTCGGGCGAGTACACTATTATGTCCCCCACCCCGAGGTCCGAGGCATTCCTTCCTGTGAGGAACAAGATGTCACCGCGCGCAAATGCGGGCAGCATGGAATTGGATTCCACGGCAACCACGGGCATGCTGGTGTTCAGGGTGAAGGACAGCGCCATGTTTATGAAATACGCTATGGCTATACCGAGTATTATGTAGCCGAGCGTCGAGAGGATGCTGTCCTTTCTGCCGCCTTCCCTTTTTTTGTCCATTCGTTCTTTTCTCATGCAAACCAACAGAAATCCCTTACAATCCCCTTTCCTTCTTCTTCACCAATTCTTTCTCGAGCCTGCCGAGGGCCTCCCGCATCGCCTTTTCCAGGCCCCATTCGTGCGCGTCCGCATGGTGCGCGCCGTCGCCTGTCGCTTCAATCCTGACGGAATACTTCACACGCCCACCTTTCCCGTGGCGCTTCACGTCTATGTTGAGCCTATTTATGCGGCTTATTTTCGAAAGGCGCGCCTTGGTGCGCTCTATGTCCCTTGCTATGACATCCTTCGTGAATTCCGTTTCTTCCTGCGCGCCCGTCAGAGAAACGTTTATACCGACATGGGGTTTGCCACCCATACAAAACAACTCCGGCTATTCTTCGGGCTTCGCGACCGTCATCTTCCTCGTTATGAAGCCCGCGAGTTTGTTCCTTGTGCGTTTGGACTCTATCTTCTTGACCGCCGCAAGAGCCTTCTTGTTCGTGTCAAAATCCTTCGTGAATCTGCCGCTGTTCTGCTTGAGTATGTCCGAACCCAGCGTCCTTATCGCCGTTGACTTTATTCTGCCCATGAACATCACATTCAGCCTTAGAGTTTCGGCATATGATTATATAAAGCTTCCAATGCCCGCAATTTTATTATTACATGACGCTATAAATTAATAGGGAGATTATGGAAGACGTTTACAAGACTGAAACAAAGAAAGGCAAATATGGTGTCACTGATAAACAAATAGAAATCACACCATTAAGAGGACATCTTGCCCGCACCCTTGGCAGTGATGTTGCATCACAATATGAAAAAATGGGTTTGTGCTGCGATGATTAGACAACTTGACTTTTTCACGGCTTCATCCTGACGACTTCGTAGTAGGTGACGTTGTCCTCGTTGTCAACGATTGCCCAGAGCATGCGCGCGCGAATGGAATGCGCGAGCCTAACCGCCCTCGAAAGCTCGGTAAAGGAGCAGCGGTAATCCTCCGGCACGGCAAAGACTATCCATTTCGTGTGCTCGGATGCCTCCTTCGGCCCGCGCTTGACCGACACGCCGCGCTTGTACACGCGGAAGTCGCAGCCGAACTTGAACCCCGTCTTTGCAACGAGGCCCCTGTCCCGAAGGTCGGCATAGACGATGAATTTTTCATGGATGCGCTTGTCCTTCTTTGCTGCGAAATTCATCAATCCCTCAAAACCCATCCTTTTTCCGGCTTTGGAGAGCTTGATTCTTCCCTTCTCCAGCAGGTAGAGTGTTTCAACAAAGGACAGCACCAGCCGTTTGCCTGCCTGCTTGCCGAAGCTCCGCTGCTCCATCTCCTCCCAGCCCTTGGGCACGACTGTCTTGTTCTCAAGAAGCGCGGCTTTCAGGATTTTCTGTTCCATATGGAGCGAAGGGGAGTTGAACCCCTAACCCCTCGATATTTGGCGGCTGATGCTCATCAGCGCGTCTTCAGTCGAGTGCTCTCCCGTTGAGCTACCGTTGCGGCTCTTATTGGAGTCTCCGCGACGTTGTTGCGCTCCAGTCTATCTTTGTCGAAACTGTTAATATTCATTATTTGTTGCGACGCCTTGGGAAGGATTTCCGTGAACTCTTCGCGGAAGCTTTCTTTCCGTGAACGCTTTTGCACGCTTGCATGTGCAAAGGGGTTCGCTCGAACCTTCGACCTGCCGGTTAACAGCTTCATCTTCAAGCATTTGTTTTCAATGCTTGAAACGGATGCTCTACCTGCTGAGCTACCAAGGCTTGAGATTTATCTCTAATTTGGCACAGTTATATAAAAGAGGTTTATATCTCGACATTGACCGCGCCAATGGACGCCCGCAGGCTGGTTGCGTTGCCTTCCAGTGACAACCTGCCAGAATCAATCGAACCCGAGCCGTAGAAGCCGCTCATGCTGATGTTGCCGTCTGTTGCCGTTATGTTCGGTGATATGTAGAAGGCTATGTTGCTGAAGGACATCTCATCAAGCCTCAACCCGCTCAGGGCGGTGCCGTTGGTTGGGAGCGTGAGGTTTAGCCCTGTGCTGGTTTCTGACAGCGAAACGCTGTCCGCGCCTATGGTGATGTCACCGTTGAACCAGTTGATGTGCACGCTGCACGATGTCAGGTTGAGCGCGGCGCTCGGTTTTATGGAAAACGGCACAGGCGGCTCCAAGACTACGGAAACTTCCTTTGCGCCCGCGGCGGGCTTTGACATGATGCCGCCTATGTTGAGACCCAGCCAGTTCTCCACATCCTTGGCGAATCCGCTCGCCTTTTCAAGGCCGCCCGGGCTTATCATTATAGCCGCTACTATGAGTATGATAAGCACAACGACCAGTGATTTCAGCCCCACCATGACCTTTATTTATATGGATAGAATTAAATAGAAGTTGCGCATATTGAAGGACTAGACTGATACGGCCTCAGGATGTGCGGGTTGTTTTACATGATTGAAAGCATGCTTTTCCAGCTCGGGGCAACGGAAAACTGGTTCTCGTGGATAATCTGGATAGGGTTCATGGTAGTATTTTTCTTCTTCTACCCGCGCATGATGATATCGCAGATAATGTGGAGGCTGGAGAGGAGCGCCGAGGAGCTGGAGATGCTCTCGCGCAAGTCGAAGCGCATAATACTGAAGGAGTTGGGAAGCTCGGACCAGAAGACCAGGGATGCCGTGAACCGCTTCTTCGAGTTTTTCGTCATAAGCCCTGTTTCCATGGACCCAAGTGGCATAGTAAGGAAGGTCGACTTCGTGCTGAGGAACCAGAAGAAGCGCTTCGAGTATTTCGTGAACCAGGTCGCCCCCCATGCAAACGCCGAGAGGAAGGCCGCGCTCGAGATGGGCATGGCGGGCGGGATGACCGTGCATGAGATTGCGAAGATTGTCCGCCATTACGTCGAGACCATAAGGAAGACCAAGAGCCTCCAGATTGCCATGATTCTGCAGATGCAGCTCCCCCTGGTGGAAAAGTTGGCCAGAGCCATGTACAAGGGCACGAAGGCCATGGCTAGGGCCGAGCCCATAGGCGACGGGCTCGGGCCGCTGGTGGCGGCAGAACTCATCGGAAACAAAAAGGTGAAGAACATCAGCGATGATATTGTGATGGCGGAGACCGAGATGCTGGGCAGGAAGCTGTTCGTCATGAAGGCCGGCGGACCCGGCGGAAGGATAGGCATGCCCGGCAAGGCGGTCGAAAGAATAGTGAAAAAGAAGAACATCAGCATGATAATAACCATAGACGCGGCCGCGAAGCTCGAGGGCGAGAAGACCGGCAGCCTAGCCGAAGGCGTGGGCGTTGCAATGGGCGGGCCTGGCACAGACCGCTACTACATAGAAGAGGTCGCAGTCAGGAACGACCTACCCCTGGATTCTATAATAGTGAAGATGGGGCAGGAGGAGGCCATCATGCCGATGAGGAAGGCCGTGAAGGATGCCGTGCCCGAGGTGCTGGAATCGCTCAAGCGGAGCCTTGCAAGGGCAAGGAAGGGCGAACGTGTGATAGTGTTCGGCGTCGGCAACAGCTCGGGGATGGGCAACTCGAAGAAGGCCGCGGATGCGGCGAAGAAGTGGATTGACCAGAACGAGAAGAAGGTCCTCGCCGAGAAGAAGAAAAAGAAGGAAAAGGATGAGGGTTGACCCATCGTCCTTCCGTTCTTTACTTGTTATCGTCTCTGCTTCTGGTGTTTTTGTTGTGATGCCCTTTTATTTCATGAAACCAATCTGAACGGATGACAGTCATAGCAGATCTTCACATCCACAGCCGCTTTTCCCGCGCGTGCAGCAGCCAGATAACTGTGCCCAACCTTGAAAGATACGCAAGGATGAAGGGCATCGACCTGCTCGGGACAGGCGACTTCACGCACCCGCTCTGGAACAGGGAGCTGAAGGGCCAGCTGAAGGACGACGGCAGCGGCATACTAGCAACAGGCAGCGGTTTCAAGTTCATGCTGACGACAGAAATCGCCAACATATTCACGCAAGGCGGCATGGGCAGGCGCGTGCATAATGTCATACTCGCGCCGGATTTTGAGGCTGTCGACCGTATAAACGCCGCGCTGCTTAAGCGCGGCCGCCTTGATTACGACGGCAGGCCCATGTTCGGCTTCAGCTGCGCGGAACTCGTAAGTATGATGAAGGACATATCCGACGAGATTGAGGTAATACCGGCACATTGCCTGCCAGCAAACAGTTACATTCATACCAGAAATGGGCTGAAAAAAATAAGCGAGATTGTGGTGGGCGAAGAGGTCTTGACCCACGTTAGCCGATATAAGAGAGTGACCAAAACCTTTTCCAGAAAGTATTCAGGCAAGCTGTACAAGATAATACCTTGGTACTTTTCTGGTGGGCTGGCCACTACACCAGAGCATCCATTTCTTGCTGTAAAGAGCAAAAAATCATGTGCGCAAACGAAGGGGCTATGCAAGCCGCTTTGCTGTGAAAGGTCACATTGTAAAGAAAGGGCATACGAAAAATATAAGCTTGGATGGATTCCAGCAGAATGTATAGAAGTGGGTGATTTTATTGCATTTCCAAGACCGAAGTCTGAAATTGACATCAGACGGATAAACATGGCCGAGTATGTAAATGGGTACAAGGTGCTTAACGGAAGTCTGCTCCCAAAACAATCCAGAAACAATAGGAACGCCGTGAAATCAAATATAATGGTTGATGAAAACTTTTGCAGGCTTATTGGATATTATCTCTCAGAGGGTTTTGTGGCAAGGAATGATGTAGTTGGTTTCAGCTTCAGTTCTAAAGAAAAGGAGTATGCAGATGACGTCATAAGGCTCATGGATACGGTTTTTGGGTTATCAAAGTTCAAAATAGACCCCAGAAGAAAAAACCAGTTGGATGTGATGTTTTTCTCACAACTGCTTAATGAATTTTTCAAATCATTTTATTGCGGTGATGAAAAACGGGCATGGAACAAGTACCTGCCATGGCAGTTCATTTCTTTGCCCAACACTAAACTATCAGAGATAGTAAGGGGTTGGTGGAGGGGTGACAAAGGTTACACCGTTTCGAGGCGACTTTTTGAACAGATGAAGATTATCTGCCTCAAATTGGGCATAATACCATCGCTCCACATTGACACAGCTGAAAATTATAATAGAAGGGGAAAGCACTTCATCGATGGCAGGGAGATAATAGCCAAACGGGATTTGTTCACGATTTCGAACTTGTCCTTTTTTGAGGAAGATTATGGAATGCTCAAAGAACGGTGCTTCGCTAGGTCTGTGAACAAGATTCGTAGGAAGCATGGTTGGATTGACAGTAATTATGCATATCTTCCTGTTAGAAGAATCTTAACGCAGAGTTTTTCAGGCAAGGTCTACAACCTCGAAGTGGAAGATGATAACTCATATGTTCATGAACATGCATGTGTTCATAATTGCTGGACGCCCTGGTTCGGCGTCTTCGGCAGCGAATCTGGCTTTGATTCGCTGAAGGAGGCATTTCAAGAGCAAGAAAAAAACATATACTCAATCGAAACCGGGATGTCAAGCGATCCTGATATGAACTGGCACATATCAGAGCTCAACAACCGTTCAATCGTCAGCTTCTCGGACGCGCATTCGTTCTGGCCGTGGCGGCTGGGGCGCGAGGCAACGATTTTTGACAAGGCCAACAGCTACAAGGACATAATCAGGGCCATACGCGAAAAGAAGATAACGGGCACGATTGAAACAGACCCTGCATACGGAAAATACCATTGGGATGGTCACAGGCTCTGCAACTTTTCATGTCCCCCGTCGGAGAGCAAGCGCCTGAAGGGCGTGTGCCCTGTCTGCGGCAAGGGCCTCACCATAGGCGTGGAGTACAGGGTCGGACATATCAGCGACCAGCCGGTGGAAAAGCATCCAAACAGGAAGCCTTACCACAAGATGCTGCCTTTGCACGAGCTCATAGCCGCGGCGAAGGGTTGGTCTGTAGCCAGCAGGAAGACGTGGGAAATATATAACAAGCTTATCAGCCATTTTGGCAACGAATTCAATGTCCTGCTTGAAGCATCAGAAAAGGACGTTACCCAGACCATACCCAATGAAAAACTGTTGACAAAGCTCATAATGGTGAACAGGAAAGGCGAAATAAAGGTCAGGCCTGGGTTCGACGGCGTCTACGGGACAATCGTCATTGGCGGGCGCGAGGACGCAAGAGAAAGAAAAGGTGTTGGTGGTTTGAACAGCGGTTCAAAAGCAAAACACAGGCAAAAAGGTCTTTCTGATTTTGTGCGAACTGACCGCCGATAAATCGGCGGGAGGTTAAAGTCCGCCCCAGCCGCTGCTCGAGCTCTGGCCCGTGACCGTGACGCTCGTCGTGGCATCGGTCATGTATTCGTATTCCGCCGTCACCGTCACCATCTTCTGCACCGTGCCCGCAAGGTCTGATTGCGTAGCCTTCAGCTTGCACCCCATTATGTTGTCCTTGCCGCGCCAAAGGGTGATTTCATGGGCATCGCAGGCGCCGTCGGCGACCTGCAAATCACCCGTGTTCACGCGGAGGTTTATCTTGTTCCAGTTTTCGCTGTCGCTGCAGTCGGTGCATGCTATGCCGCCGCCCACGTTGGTTACCTGTATTTCTATGGGAAACTCGATGCCTGCCTCTGAAACCCTGACAGGACTCTTGGAAACGATGTCTATGGCAAGGGGGCCTGATGTCGTGCTCTTGGTATCCACAGGCAGCGTCCCGCCGCTGTCCGCTATCCTCCTGAGCTCGTCGGTCGTGCCCAGCGTTATGGATTTGGCGGTGCTTGTGGAGTAGCGGTATATCACCCTTGCCACGGGATAGAATGTCACAGAAAGCCCGTCAGGCACCTCGTCGGCGTTCGGTTTTAGCTCAACGGTGCAGCTCCTGGTTTCTCCTGTTATGCCGTTGTCAGGCACTGCGGGAAGCATCTTGCCTGCCATGCTGCAGCATGACCCGGTGCCGCCGTATGCACCGACGCCGCTTCCCTCCCAGTCAACACCTGTTATCTGCACGCTCTCCAGCACGCCGTCCACCGTGCCTGCATTCCTTATCTTGATGGACAGCTGCACGCTCTCGGTCGAATATATCTGCGGGAAGTCTGGTGTGAAACTCTCGATGATTATGCCCTTGCCTGCCGCAGAACTGCCTAGCAACGTGCAGCCCGATGCTGAAACGACAGCGAGGACCACGGGCAGGACCAGCAGGTAGTTCATCCTCATAATATCAGATATGCAAAAGAAGACTTAAAATGGTTTCTACCAGCCGTAGCCGCCGTAGCCGCCATAAGTGCCGAACCCTGATTCCTTGCCGTAAACCGTTATCGGCGTCTGCGCTTCGGTTTGGTACCTGTAGAACACCTCCACCAGCATCGGCCTGTCTTCCTTGTACACAGGTGGGTTGTCGACGCTCAGCTCGCACGTTATAGTCGCTTCCTGCCCCTTCCACATCTCCTTCGTCACCGTGCCCGTGCTGCAGTCGTCCGAGCTGCCGAATCCGAAGCCCAGGCTCCTAAAGCTCGTGCCGGATGGCGGCGTCACCCTGACGCCAATGGGGTAGTTGGTTATGTCGCCGAAGAATCCTGACGTGAACGTGCCACCGTAAAGCCCTGAGCCCGTCCCGGGAGGCACGACATAGCCCCCGCCCGTGTTGGTTATCTTTATCTGCACAGGGAACAGGTTGTCAAAGCCGAACTGGTCAGCCGTGGTCTTCTGGTAGTTTCCTGTCGTGACTTCGATGCTGAGCGGGCCTGCGGAGTAGGTGATAGCCCCGCCGGGCAGCGAGCCTCCGTTCTGGAGTATGCGCCTCAGCTCGTCCTCGTTTACTATCGTTATGAGCTTCTGCGCGCTGGTCTTGTAGTCATATGAAAGCTTTGCCACCGCCGTGTAGGGTGTGTTTATGCCCTTGGGCTGCTCCGGTGCCGTGAGCCTCCATTGCTTGGTCAGGACGCTGCCTGGTGTGTTCGTCTCCTTGTCATAAGGCAGCATGTCGCCGAAATCGCCTGTGGTGAAGCCGTATCCGAACGCTCCGCCCCACTCCGAGATGTCAATCCCCGTCAGCTCTGCTTGCACGTTGTAAGCCTTCACTTCTCCTTGGTTCTGCACCTTGAGCATGAGTTCGACGTAATCGCCTGACTGGACGGAAGGGAAATCGGACGTGAACTCGGTTATGACCACGCCATTGCCGAGGCCTGCCGTCCCGCCGCCTGGCAGCGTGCATCCGGACGCTATCAGTATTGCTACAACCGGCAACGCCAGAAGCAATTTGTTGATCTGCATGTCGCACCTTTCTTTAATTATATGAGCCAAATGGCATAAATACTTGATTCACTATTGGCTTATAAGTTTTTTAAGGGTTTATGTTGCTGGCGTTCCGGTACCGGTCGCCCCGCTGCTGCATTCCGAGGGTGCGCTGCTGAGCGCCTTGGGCTTTACCGTCACCTTGGCGCTGGCGCGGAATTCGTAGTTGTAATCGACCGTGAACTTCATCGTCTTCGACAGCTCCTTCTCGAAGTCGTTTTTGAGATCTATGACGGAGCAAACTATTTTCGGCGATTCGCTTTTAATGAGCTCTATCTCGCCGCCGTTCTTCAGCTTGCTGCAGCTAGTGTCTCCGCCTGACGTGTCAATAGTTCCTATGCCGGACATGTCTATGCTTTTGAGTGTCACGGATGGCCTTATTGTCTTGCCGTCTTGTATCGCGCTCGTTCCCGGCTCAAAGGCAAGGAAGCCGCTGCCCTCGTTCTTGAGCTGGAAGCTTATGACAGTTGAGGGGTTGTTGTCGCTGACCGCAACAGGGTGCTTGTCCTCGACGTTTATGTAGCCCTTTATCGGGCCCTCGCCTGCAGTCCTCGTGGGCTGGGTTTCCTTGTACGTGCCTTCGCTCATCTGGCGCTGCATCTCCTCGTATCTTATGAGAGTTATTGTCGTGAGCCCCTCGGTCTCCTGCTCGTAGTTCACCGAAACCTTGAGCCCGTCGGCAGGGCACGTGGTGTCAAGCATGATGCACTTGTCCGCGACAAGCGTCCATGTCACGTCCCTTGTCTCGTAGGGTTGCAGCGTCATGGAGCAGCCGGAATTTCCGCCTGTGCCGGAGCCTGTTGTTGCCCCGCAGCTCGCCGGGTCTTGGAGATGGAACGTGCCCTCGCAGAAGTCATACAAGTCGACATAGACGTCCTTGGATTTGCTACCCTGGTTCTGTATGTAGGCTGTCAGCCGCACGGACTGCCCGGGAAAAACCGTGCTCGGCGTCGCCTCAATGCTTCTGATGATGACTATGTCATTGGTATATTTGACCGTGGCCGGCCCGAACAGGCTGCCGATAAACGGTATGCTTGACATGTCCGTGCAGCCAGATACAAATATAACGGCAGCCAGCGGCAATATCAGGGCCAGCTTCTTGTCCATGATATTAATTACTCGGCTAAGATATTAATAATGTATGACAAAACCCGAATTACTCCACCCCGCGGCGAGCATTCTCCAGACTTTCGGTCTGGAGCAGTCTCTCGGGCGGAGGGTCTATCATGGGTTTCTGAAGGGACAACTCATCTTCGAGTTCGTGGTCGCGACAGTGCTGTTCGTGGCCATAATCTTCTTCGTCATAGCCATGCTGAACGGCACGATATCCTCGTTCACGAGCAACTATTACAGGAATCACATAAACGAGGAGGCCATGCGTGTTTCGGAGCTGCTGGTCAATTCGCGCGGCGTCTGGCAGGGCGGCATGCCTGTCCTCATAGGCCTGACTGCGGAATGGCCCGTGCTCAACGACACCGCGATAAAACTCATGTCGGATTATTGCGGTTTTGCAGGCAACAAAAGCGACATCATAAATCGGCTGGGCCTGGAGAGCAGGGGCTTTGCGGAAGGATTCAGGCTGGTGGTTTCAAACTCAAGCCATGTCATTGTGAACTGCTCGACCGGGGCGTCTTACCTTGAGCAGGCATATGCGGAGCGGTTCGCCTATTCCAACGAAAGCGGGCTGGTCAGGATAGGCGTCTACGTCTGGTGAAGCTCAATCGCATTCCTTATTTTCTCGACGCTTTCCGGGTTGACAATGGTCGAGAGGTCTCCGAGCGGCTCCTTGTTGAGCAGGAACTTGAGCGCCCTTCTTATTATCTTTCCTGAGCGCGTTTTCGGCAGGTCGTCCACGAAGTAAATTCTGGACGGCCTTGCTATCGGGCCTATTGATTTTTCAACCTGTTTTATGAGCTGCTTTTCAAGGCCTGGCGACGGGACTCCCTTTCTCAGGACGACAAAGGCGACCGGAACCTGGCCCTTGATGCTGTCCGGCGCGGGGACGACGGCGCTTTCGTCCACCCTCGCGTTTTCGTCTATTGCATTCTCCAGTTCCGCTGTCGAAACCCTGTGCCCGGCCACCTTCATGACATCATCCACCCTGCCTGTCAATCTCATGTAGCCGTTCTTGTCCATGTAGGCGCCATCGCTCGTGTCGTATTTGCCCTTGAATTTCTCCCAGTAGGTCTCCCTGTATTTCTTGTCGTTGTTGAATACGCCCCGCAGCATGCCGGGCGCGAAGGGGGAAAGCTGGACAAGATAGCCGTTCTCACCTGCCTTGACCTTCCTGCCCATTTCGTCGACCACGGCATGCCTTGTTCCCGGGAAGCTTCTACCGGCGACGGTCGGTATGAACGGTCCTATCCCGGGCAGCGCGTTTATCAGAGTCCCGCCCGTTTCGGTCTGCCACCACGTATCTATCACCGGGCACCTGCCTCCACCGATTTTTTTGAAGTACCACATCCAGGATTCCTCGTCTATCGGCTCGCCCACGGTTCCGAGAACCCTCAGGCTGCGGAGATAGTATTTCTTCGGCCATTCATCCCCGAGTTTTATGAACATCCTTATGGCAGTGGGCGCCGTGTAAAAAACAGAGACCTTGTTGTCCTGTATGATTTTCCACCACCTCCCGGGATCGGGAAAGTCCGGGGCGCCCTCATAAATCAGCGTCGTGGCGCCGAGGGACAGCGGTCCATAGCAGGAATACGTGTGGCCTGTAATCCAGCCTATGTCTGCCGTACACCAGAGCACGTCGTCGTCATGCAGGTCGAAGTCCCATTTCGTCGTCCAGTATGCCTGGGTTATGTAGCCGCCCGTGTCATGGACGATTCCCTTCGGCGTTCCCGTCGTTCCCGATGTGTAGAGTATGAATAGCGTGTCGTTGGATTCCATGATGCGCGGCTTGCAGTAAGCCGCCTGCCTTTCCACCTCCTTCCACGGGACGTATTTCCTTCCTGTTGCCGCGCCGCCTATCCTGCCGACCATGATTATTTTCATCACGCGCGTTCCCCTGACCGCAAGCTCCACCTTTTTCCTGAGCTCCTCGGGCCTGCCCCTCCTGTAATACCCGTCCGCGGTTATCAGCACCTTCGCCCCGCCGTCCGCCAGCCTGGTCTTCAGGGCCTCCGCCGAAAACGCGGAAAAGACGACCGAGTGTATCGCGCCTATCCGCGCGCAGGCAAGCATGGATATTATAGTTTCCGGTATCAGGGGCATGTAAATCGCCACGACATCGCCCCTCCCGACGCCGAGCTTCAGCAGGAGGTTCGCGCACCTGTTGACCTTGTCGTAAAGGTCCTTGTAGGATATTTTCTGTGCCTTCTCGTTAACCGGCTCTGGCACAAAAATCAACGCCGTCTTGTTTCCGTTGCCTGCTTCGATATGCCTGTCGAGGCAGTTGCATGAAACATTCAGCCTGCCGCCTATGAACCACCTGAAATAAGGAAGCCTTTCCTCGTATGCCTTTTTCCATCTTTTATCCCATGCAATGCCCTGCGCGGCCAGCCTTTCCCAAAACCCGACGGGGTTTTTGTCGGCCGCTTTATAGACGCCGGCGTCCGTCAGCCATGCCAGCCTTTTCATCTCCCTGCTCGGCCAGAAAACCCCGCCCGCCTTTTTGACGAATCTCATTTTAAAAAGTCCTTCCTGTCTTTAATGCCCTTGTCCCAAAGCATCCTCGTGTAGCCCGTGTTGTCGATGTCCTTCTGCTCCACGCCCAGCTCCCTCAATATCTGCCTTATAACCCTCTTCGCCTTCTGCATCTCGCGTTTCTGGCACAGATACTCTATCTCCAGAAAATAGCCGAGATGCTCCACGTTGTTCAGCTCTATGTTGGCCCTCCTGTCCTTCCTGTAGCGGTAAGACTCCGATATCTTTGTCTTCCTTATCCATTCCGAAAACCCCAAATCCCTGAAAAGCTCGAGAAGGTGCTCCACGTGTCCTCTGCCTTTCAGGTTGAATTCGAATTCCCTCTTCACAACTATGTCATTCGACCAGTATTTCTTCAACCATTTCTTGAAATTGACGACGTACTCCTCCTTCGTTGCCCTGATTCTGAATGCCTTTTTCGGATAGCCCTTGCGCTTTATGGCGAAATAATCGTCTGATTTTTTCCTCTTCTTCGCAAAATCGGCTATCTTCAATATATTTTTGCGCATGCGCGCCGCATTGTGGACCTTGACCTTGGTCTCGACTTCCAGCCACGCCATTCCACCACCCAACTCTATGCATAGGACTATTAATCCGGGCGCTTAAATATTTTGACAGTGTCAATAATCCTATGGTTTCGGGTGAAAGGCAGTTCTACAAGAACACGGTGACCAACGTGAGGAAAATCTACACCGTGCTCAGGGCGTCGTCTGAAAACGACGAGGGCTACCTCAGCGTCAGCGAAATCGCGCGCAGGTCAGGGTTGCACAAGTGGATTGTGTCAAGGACCATAGACATATGGATGGCGCCGTTCCTTGACGTCGTGATACCCGAGGAGCTTGACCAGGTCGGGCTGAAGATAAAGCTGGTCAAGCTCGTAAAGCCCACCATAACCGAAGAGCAGGTCATGCGCGGCCTGCACATCAGAATGTGAACTACTCCGCCCTTCAGGGCGGAGGGTCTACTGATTGGCATCGCGCTATGCATTCCATCTATGGCATGAATGCCATAGCGTTCTATGACACGCAATGTAATCAGCCTTCCATCTTCTTCAGCGCATCCACGATTGCTTCAGTCGTTTCAAGCTTGCAAACGGCAAGCGGTATGCCCTCGGCCTCTGCTATGCGCCTGGCGATGTCGTCGACCGCGCTGAGGCCGTGAAGGATGACGACCGCCGGGTGCAGGTTCGTCATTTTGATTGCAACCATGGGCGTGCGGCCCGTGTTCACCTTGGTGAATATCAGGGCGCGCTGCGTCGTCAGGCCGTAGAGCTTTATGAGCTCGGAAAAGGAGAGCTCTGTTATGGCCTTCAGCGAGTCCACCACGGTGTATCCGTACACATCCTGGTTTATGTTCGGCCCGCTATTCACCACGGAGGCGTTTATCCGCCTGCAGAAGTCGGAAATCTTCACGCCCTTGTGCAGCTCCTTTATCTCTATGACCGCCTCGGAAAGCGGCTGCGTCTTTATGTTCTTGGCGAAGCTGCGTATGATGCTGCCACCCCTGCGGCCGTCTATCTTGAGCAGTGCATCCACGTACTTCCTTATCACCCTTATACCCGGCGACGCGCGCCTGCCTGACTCGTAATCGGAAACCACGGACGACGTTATGCCCAGCTCTGCCGCCAGGTCCTTCTGGGAAATCTTGAATATGCCGCGCCACTTCCTTATCACGTTGTCTGGTGCGTCGGAAAGCACTATTTCTCCTATGATATCCTTTGCCAGCTGCTGCGCCGCGAGCTCAAACTCCTTGGTTTCCATGTATCCCACACACCTAAGCATACATGTCTGCCGAACTTCAACACATCAACGCTATTCAAGTTCAGCATTCCATGCTATGCGCCCCTGTTCACATATGCGCTCATGATGCGGAGCATCATGGCGTGCCTGTGACATGTCACGGTAGCATCTCTCGGAAGGCTGTGCTTCAGCACTATTCCACTCCAAGATTCCGTAAAAACCACGACCATCAACAATACGTCACATACAGTAATGTCGTTCGTCAATTTAAAGCTATCCCAATGCTATTAAACGCGGTGGTAAATAAACACCATGAATCGCTATGCCAAAGGTTCTGCGTCGGAGAGGGAGCTCATGCACATTCTCAACAGCCGCGGCTTCTCTGTCATGCGCGCGCCCAGCAGCGGCGGCGCAATCTATCCGCTTGACATTGTGGCCATCAGAAAGGGTTTTGTGCTTGCCTTCGAAATAAAGACATGGGGTAGGAAGCCGTATCTGGAGGCGGCGCAGTTGGATGGTTTCAAGGAGTGGTGCGGCCGCGCGGGCGCGATGGGATTCCTTGGCTGGCGCAGCCGCGGCAAGTGGCTCTTCCTCCGGCTCGAGGACGCGCTGGACAGCAATTACAAGGACGACAAATGGATAACAATGGATGATTTTCTCAAGGTGTTTGCCGGCGGCTCGGGCGCATAATTCCTGTTTTTAGGTTGGGGGATGCGATGTGGCTGCTTCCGCTTGCCTGTGTTTTTCTTTGGGTTTGATGCTTTCCAAAATGCATCGCTCTTTGAACCAAATCAGCAACAAAACGGCATTAAGAGGTCTATTGATATCATTGGTCTGGGTATGGTGGTTTCTGGGTCTTCTCTTTCCATCTGGGACTTGATGTCTTTCCAAGAACTTCAATTCTGGCTCAAAATGCAACAAACCTACAGCTTGACCTTCACTGTCCTGCATTTGCAGCCGTCTTTCCCGAGCTCCACGACGCCGTAGCGGCCTTCAAAGACGGGACCCGGGTAGAACAGTGTGGATTCGCCGATTTTGTCGACCGCGCCTGATTCGTGTATGTGCGCTGATATGAGCAGCCTTGGCCTGGCCTCATCGACGAACTTCCTCACCTCTTCGGAGCCTACATGCTTGGCGCTCGCCGCAAGGTCCAGCTTGGTGTCCTTCGGTGGGTTGTGCACGACCATAACGAACTCCTTGCCTGCCAGTTTCTGTTTGAGCAGCGAAAGCGCGGCCTTCGTTTCCTCCGGTGTGGGCTCAAGCAGCGTGTTGAACGGCGTCAGCGCCCCACCCCAACCCGCGAAAACCATGTTGTGCATCTTCCTCACCCTACCGTGCAGATTGACGCCATACTCGTCAAAGACGCCGAGCATCTCGTAAGGGTCTTGGTTGCCCGGCACGCACAGCAGGCTCTTGTTGAAGGCGAGCAGCTTCTGGACTATCATCTCCCCTGCATCGGCCTGTGAGAACACGGCATTCGGCGCGTACATGTCCGTGAAGTCGCCCGGGCATATCACGATGTCGAACCGCTCCTTGGCCGCGTCGGCCAGCACCGCGTCCAGCGCCTCCGTGTTGCCGTGCATGTCCGCGACAACGAGCATTTTCATGTGAATAATGAGCTGTTTGGGTTTAAATTGGGGTCGCCACACCCCTGTTTCATGTGGAGTGTTTTTTGTTTTGTTTGAGATAATAATAAATAATATAACATTGTTATGAATATATAATATCATTTTACGGAAACAAAAACAGCACACACCAAAGCTGTTCCTCACACCAAACCACGTGTTCCACAGGAAGTGCGGGGGTGGGGATAACGGTGAAATAGCATGTTTCCACAGGAAATCTATTTAATGCTGCCATACAATCTTGGTTGGGTGTTCGGGTGGAGCCAAAGCAGTTGGATGACATTTTCAATGCCTGCGTCGGGGCAAAGGCAGTATTCAGGGAAAAGGACGTACTGACGGACAGGCACGTGCCCGAGCGCATACCGCACCGCGAGGAGCAGATAGGCCACATGGCAAGGATGCTCGCGCCGGCCCTGAAAGGGCAGCGCGTCTCGAACCTTTTCATATTCGGGACCGTGGGGACAGGCAAGTCCGTAAGCACGAAATACGTGGCGTCGGAGCTGGAGAAGAAGTCCGGCGGCGCCGTCCGCGTGCTCTACGTGAACTGCAAGATGAAGAGCGTTGCCGACACCGAATACAGGCTTCTCGCCGAGCTGGCGCGCGGCATGGGCAGGCGCGTGCCTGCGACAGGCCTGCCGACGGACGAGATATACAAAATTTTTTTCAATGCTGTGGACGGAGAGAGTAAAAACGTGATACTGGTTCTCGACGAGATTGACGCCCTCGTGAAGAAGGTAGGCGACGAAATTCTCTACAACCTCAGCAGGGCGAACCAGGACCTGGCGAACACTAGGCTTTCAATCGTAGGGATATCGAATGACGTCTCGTTCATGGAGAGCATAGACCCGCGTGTGAAATCCAGCCTGTCGGAGGAGGAGATAATATTTTCCCCGTACAATGCGAACCAGCTGAGAGACATACTGGCGGAGCGCTCCGCCGCGGCATTCAGCGACGGCGCGATAGGCGACGGCGTCATAGCCAAATGCGCGGCGCTGGCCGCGCAGGAGCACGGCGACGCGCGGAAAGCGCTGGACCTGCTGCGCGTGGCGGGCG
>CAZCTG010000004.1:0-22320 GCA_964501695.1 uncultured archaeon
CAATGAACTTGTTGTAGCAGTGCCTGCAGACGAAGCCCTCGACCTTGTTCTCTATGTGCATGTCCTTGACGCTCACGGAATATCTCTTGTCCATCGCAAGGTCCTTGCAAATCATGCAATAAGTCATTTTATCAACCAACATCCCAAATTTCCCCAGAAATGCTTTACTATCCATTGTCCGAGCCCTGTTATAAGCATTTCCCCTTCAATTCCCACAGGTGGCATGGAATATTCCGCCATTATGGCGGGGGGCAACGGGAACTAGTAGGTTTTAAGAGGGCGGCGGGACAAATATTATCGTAGTGGCTTATGGCAAAGAAAGCATATGAAATGAGGGAGCTTCCGAGGAAAATAAGGATATTCATCATCCTTGTTGTCGCGCTGTTCATTGTCGGAATAGCTGGATTCGTCCTGCTGAAAGGCATGTCTGTGGAACAGGCATTCTCAAGGACCGTGGACTCCCTTGCGTTCATATTCTATGAGGAGTCTGGGCCGACGAAGGCATTCGAGATATTCCTCTCCCTCTTCGGCGTGTTCCTGATATGGTGGGTGCTGTGGAGCTTCTTTGACATGCTGAACGAAGGGAAATTCGGCGAATACATAAAAACAAGGAAGTTTCTAAATAAAGTGAAGAGGATGGAAAACCATTACATCATTGCAGGCGGCGGAAGGGTGGGCGAGGATGTCGCAATTGACCTTACCAAGAGGGGCGACAAATGCGTGATAATAGAAAAGGAGGCTAACACCGCATCCAAGCTCATCAAGAAGGGGCTCATGGTAATTCAGGGTAACGCCCACGATGAGTCGCTGCTGAGGCAGGCTGGCATAGACAAGGCCAGGGCCATGATAATAACGCTGCCAGACCCCGAGAAGGCGCTGGTAGCCACAATGATAGCAAAGGAGCTTAACGAGAAGCTGGAAATCTTCGCGAGGTGCGAGAACCCCTCGTTCGTCAGCAAGCTGAAGAAGGCGGGCGCAAAGTCAGTGGTCGTCCCCGAAGCCGTGGCCGCGGACAAGATAATAAGCGAGCTTTCAGGCAAGCAGTGACATGCATTAATTCTTCGTATTTAAATTTCATCCACAATTATTCAGATGGTTATCGAGCGCATGGTAGCGCATAATGTTGGGCTGGAATGGCGTTGCATGGACAGCAGCCCGACAGTTATGCCTGAACAAAGTGGAAGGAGGCATCTTCATGGTCATTGAGAGGATGGTCGCCCAGAAGGTGAAGATAGCCGAGCTCAACGGCGGCGAGTGGGTGAAGAACGAGGGGATGGAGCCCAGCTACGTCGTGATAAAGCGCGGCGAGAAGGTGGGCAGGGCGCGCATACTCGCGACTGTCGTTTCCAAGTTCGTTTCCGAGAACAAGGAGTTCGCCTCCGTCACGCTTGACGACGGCAGCGGCACGATAAGGGCGAAGTCGTTCAAGACCATCAAGCCTCTGGAGAAGCTCGAGGAAGGGAACGTCGTCGATGCCATAGGCAAGGTCAGGGAGTACAACGGCGAGGTCTACGTGGTGTCCGAAACCATAAGGAAGATAGACGACCCCGGCATGGAGACGCTGCGCATGCTGGAGCTGGAGAAGCTGTCGAGGCAGGCGGCGGGCAGGCCGAAGGAGACGCTGCTGGAGAAGCTGCCCGCGAAAGCGCCGGACCTGCGCTCGCGCGTGATGGAGCTGCTCAAGAGCAACAGGGAAGGCCTTGATTATTCCTCCCTCATAGGCCAGCTGAAAGTTTCCGAGAACGAGGTCGAGCCCGTCATAAACGACCTGCTCGCGGAAGGCGTGTGCTACGAGCCCACGCCCGGTAAGATACGCAAGATTTAGGCCGCTCATCCCCTTAAAAAACTTTCTGACAACTAATTTCTATGACAAAATCCGCATTTGTTGTGGACGTTGAACTGCATAAGCTCTATGAGCTGGATTCATTTGGAAAAAAGGAGATTTCAGTAGGTAGGCTTGATGACGGCAATAACATAAGTCTTTACAGCGATAAAACAGATGAGGACTACCGCAATAGACTCATGGGCGTTTCAAAGCAAGCGCACATAAAATTAATCAGGAAGGATGATATTTGGCATCTTGCACCGAAAAAGACCGAGAAAGGGGTGAGTTTAGTTCACATCAATGACAAAGAAATCGGTGAAGCAGGAAAAGACCTGACAGGCACATACAGGGTGATATCATTAGGCGTAAATCAATACAGAATGCTTTTTGTTAATCCCGATTATAAGGTGGCCAAAAAGGATTTAATTGCAGATGCCGGCCCTGTCGAAAAAGATAAATCTGAAGCCCCGACAAAACCCGCCCAAGCAGGGGACAACCGATAAATAACCTCCATTCAACTAATTCTCATGATAACGCACGTGCACCTAGTGAACTGGAAGTCGCACGCGGACTCAAGGCTGGAATTCTCGCGGGGCGTGAACGCGCTCATAGGCATCAACGGCGCGGGCAAGAGCTCGGTTCTGGACGCCGTGTCGTTCGCGCTGTTCGGCACCTTCCCGTCGCTGAAGGCGAGGCGCCTGGGGCTGGACGACCTGATAATGAAGAAGCCGCAGAAGAAGGAATACTGCACCGTGGAGGTGGGCTTCAGCTCCAACGGCAGCAGCTATTCGGTAAAGCGCGTGGTGGAACGTGACGCAGGAAGAGGACGAGCCGCAACTGAGGAACCGTCCTCAGTGCGCACCGGCAAAGCCGGTCGCGCCTCCGCGGCAGGCACGACCAGCGCGGAAATCAGGAAGGACGGCGCGAGGCTGCAGGCAGGGCCTGAGTTGGTGACAGCGGAGGTCGTCCGCGCGCTGCAGATGGACTACGACCTGTTCTCGAAGGCCGTCTATTCCGAGCAGAACGGCATGGACTACTTCCTGCGCATGCAGAAGGGCAGGCGCATGGACGAGATAGACCGCATGCTGAAGGTCGACAGGTTCGAGGACGTGCGCGCGGGCGCGGTCTCGATAGCGAACAGGATAAGGTCCGCGTCCGAGGAAAAGCTGAAGGTCATAGCCGACATGGAGCGCGAGGATTACCCTTCCAAGGCCGGCGCGCTCAGGAATGAGCTGGCAGGGATGGAGTCCGATGCCAAGGCCGCGGGCAGGCAGCTTTCCGCCGCAAGGGAGGATAAGGAGAAGCTTGGCGCACAGCTCGAAGCCATGGAGAAAGCGGAGGACGAGTTCAACGAAACCAAGTTCAGGCTGGAGTCGGCCAAATCGTCCTTGGCCGAAGCCTGCGGTTCGCTTGAGCGCGCCAAGGCGCGGCTTGAAGGCAGGGACGCGGCGGCTATAGGAAGGGACGTCGGCAGGGCTGAAGCCGATACGGAGCAGATGCGCATGTGGATAGACGGCTCGGAGAAGGGATTGCAGGCACTCAGGCAGGAACTGGGCGAGCTCAACGGCAAGATAAAGCTGGAGAACGATTCCGTGAACTCGTTGCAAAGCCTTGGAGCCAGATGCCCTGTCTGCGAGAGCGCCATCCCCGAAGGCAAGAAGAAGGAATTGTGCTCAAGGCACAGGGATGAGGCGGCTGCGCTGAGGGCGAAGGCCAGCGCAACCGTCGAAAGCATCGACAAGGCGTCCAGGGAAATCGAGGCCATGCGCGGCAGGCTGTCGTCGAGGGAGAGGGAGCTGGCGAAGCTGGCGGCGCTGTCGTCGGAGGCGGGCGAAATCGCGTCGCTCGAAAAGCGCATCAGCGCGTATGGGAAGCAGAAGGAGGGGCTGGAAGAGAGGCTGGGCGCGCTGTCAGAAAAATACGACAAGGAGAAGATTTCCGGCCTCCGCACAAGACTGAGGGAGGCTGCCGAGGCAGAGGCGTCGCTGTCTTCAAGGCACATCATGCTCGCCAGGCGCATCGAGGACAAGGCTGGCTCGCTGAAGGACATCGAAGGCCGCATTAGGACCATCGGGCAATACAAGACGGAAGTCGGGAACGCGTCGGCTGCCGTGCAGGGGATGAACGGGTTCGTGAAGGCGCTCAAGATAACGCAGGAGCAGCTGCGCTCGGAATTCCTGAAGGCCGTGAACGCCATCCTCGGCGACGTCTGGAAGCTCCTGTATCCTTACGGAGACTTCCAGGGCATAAGGCTCTCGGCCGAGGAGGACTACTCGCTTGAGCTGCAGGAGGCGGGAACACGAGCCGCCGAGGCGGCCAGTTCTGGCTGGGTGGGTGTCGAGGCGGTGTCGGGCGGCGAGAGAAGCATAGCCGCGCTCGCGCTGCGCATAGCGTTCTCCCGCGTTTTTCTCCCCAACCTGAAGTGGCTGATACTGGATGAGCCCACGCACAACTTGGATGCCAACGCGATAGGCCAGTTCTCCGAGATTTTGCGCGAGAAGATGTCGCTGTTCGCTGAGCAGGTCTTCATCATCACGCACGAGGACCGCATCAGCGAGGGTGTCACGGGGAACATCTACCGCCTCGAGCGCGACAAGGAGAGCGACGGCGTCACGAAGATTGCAGCCATGTGATCTGGATTATCCCCTTTGTGGGAAAGCCTTATAAATTTTAATACACCAATTGTAACTGTTTAGTAGCCGTTCATATTCACTAGCTCATAGTTAATAAAAAATAAATAAAAAATGCCCACGCTGAACTCGCTTTGGCGTGCCTCGGTGCAAAAACACAAGGAACAAGCGCCATGCGCGAATGCGAGACAAGTGTCTCCCGCATGGCGATTTTTTTAATTTTATCTATATTTTGGGGGAGTTTTAAGAAAGTGGCGGCTTATGAAAAATTTAAAGGTTTGAGAACAGCCGGAAAGGAGTTTTGAAAAAAGGCTGATATCTGGTGTACCTCACCATAATGGTACGCCTATGGAGACATCACCTACTTCTTATATAGTAAGATATCCTGCGAACCCACCAGGCTTTCCGCATTATACATTCGTAGACTCGCCAGAAGGAAAAGTTACTTATTCCAATGAGAACCTCTTGGATCTTGATGGAAAAACCTGGACAAAGTCGGAGTATAAAGATTATGCAAAACCTCGCGGCCACCTATTTGGAATTCTTTTCTTTTTGCCCGATTGGGGCGCTGACTTTGATATCCATATAAATTCTGGGCGTATAGAAACTCCGGCCGGCTGGCAGATTGTTCCGAGTGACAAATTAACTGTCTACACTCTTCAGGATCATCCTGAGTATAATAAGGATGTCATTGATATAAATGGCGTTAAATATTGCCAGATTGCAGATATTACCGGCGACGCCAAGAAATCTAACATAAGCGAGAATCGCATTGTTGCAGCTAGTGCTTTCAAGGCCAGGGAAGAAAAGAAGGTTAAAAAAATTGCAGCGATTTTGGTCTGTGATGTTTTTACAAACCCTGGGAACCTTGGAGAATCTGGGACAGCTGGTGGCGGCACTAATATGATTGGAAATGGTCCTATTAGTGCAAATATGGTTGTCGCATCTGCTAGCGGGGGCTTAACAAAAAAGGTTGGTGTCGCTGGTATAAGAGGCACGCTATACGGGTGTATAGCTCAGAAGATTAAGAAATAGGCTTTCATGCTAAGGGTGTAGTGAAAAGATCCCTTAGACTTTTGTTTGGGTTTTAGGGCTCTTTTTCTTTTTTTGCAATTCTTCTGCATATACCTAATTCCTTTCTGAAAACCAATAAAATGAATGTAAGTAATGGAAGAAATGGCAGGAAGGATGTTAGATTTTTTGGTA
Source organism: uncultured archaeon (assembly GCA_964501695.1). Taxonomy (GTDB): domain Archaea; phylum Aenigmatarchaeota; class Aenigmatarchaeia; order QMZP01; family QMZP01; genus VGIZ01. The sequence goes on from CAZCTG010000004.1 coordinate 5,662, forward strand.
ATTTCTGTTCTTTGAATAAACAAAAAATGGCATAATAAATTTAAATTATAAAGGTAGTTGGGGGTTTTAGTAAAATTGTTAGTAGTGATTGTGAGATAGTGTAGTGAGTTATGAACATGATTATTTAAAAGAAAGGTTATTAAAATGGGGAAAACATTTATTACAATTTGTTTTTTAGCGATGTGTAACATCACAAGAATCGCTTATGGAGCAGGTTATCCGCATGGTGAAGCAGAGTGGAGAGAGTTGAAGATAAGATGTCCAAATACTCCTTTGATTGTTTCTGACAGCAACAGCGATAGTTATTACGGCAGTTGGAGGCCTGAATCATCGCCTATTGCTACATGGAGGGAAGAGATGGTTAATTTGAGGAAAAGGGCTCATCCATCGGTGAGCGATGCGAATTCCCAGGAGGTTTATAATTTGTTTTGGAATTGGAAGACTCAGTTTGTATTTCCGGGTCAGTCTGAAGAGGAAAAGACAAGTGATGCTAACTCTGATGCTAACTCAATAGAATTTTATTTTTCAAAACTTCCTAATGAGCCAGGGGAATGTCCAACAAGTTCGATATTAATTGTTCCTGATGGCACTATCATTACTGGTAATGTCACTTGGGACCCTGATATGTATTCTGCGGTGTACATATCTGGCGATGTTTTAATTGCTGCAGGTGCTATGCTGACATGTGAAGGCCACACTATTTGGTATAGCTATGATAACTGTGCGAACATTACTGTTCAAACAGGAGGAGGCATTAGGTTCATTGGGAATTTTCTTTTCCCAGATTATCATGACCCGGGATATCCTTACAATTCCATATATCCCTGGGCTATTAAGTTAGAGCCTGGTGTTTCAGCTAATTCTGAGATAAGCTTCAATTATGTTTTTGGAGCTTTCCGGGGAATTTTCAATTTAAACAACAAACTAAATTTTCATGATAATAAATTTAGAGGTTGTGATGTTGGAATTGGACAGTATGGCCCTGCCTTGGCCGACGTTAAAAACAACTCTTTTATTGATATTTATGGCATAGATGGTGTTCCAATAGGCCAACATCCTGAAGACATTACTGGTGTTTATGTCAGTTCTAAAACTAAGAATGAGATTAGCAACAACACAATTTCTTGGGCAAGTTGGGGCATAGTAGCCCATGGAACCCAGAACCCAGAAGATGCAGGAAAATTACTTATATCTAATAATCTGACAACTAAATGTGGAACCGGAATCGCGTGGGCAAACGGCTGGCTGATGCTGTGCATGCTCAGGAATGCATTTTACGAGAATACTAATGATTTTTATGAGCAGAACCAGGTATCTTTAGGAAGTTTGGTAACATCAGTTGACCCTAATACAATTCTTATTGATGATTTTGATAAGGTGTATGGGGTCTTCTACCCTGATAGGCTGATTGATATATGGAAGGATTATTGGACTCAGCCTGAACCAAAGACATGTGCTGGAGTTTTTGTAGAGCAAACAAGAGTACGCTCAGGTAATCAGTCAATGAGGTATGAGTTTAACAATGATTTGTATGAGCCATACTATTCTGAGGTAAGAGCAACTATTGGTAGCGGACTTGATGAGTTAGATATTGCCTCTAACTGGCTTGACACTGGTGCTAAAGCATTGACGCTTTGGTTCTATGGCCAGCCAGAAAATGACGCCAACGAGCAGATGTATGTGAAACTGACTGATGGCAATACCCCTGCGAATACTGCAAAAATAATATACAACGGCGATATGAATGACATCAGGCATCCTGTATGGCATAAGTGGAATATCCCATTTACAGACTTTAACAATATAAACCTGGCTGATGTTAAAATCATCACAATCGGCTTTGGTGACGGGAATCAGTCAAGTTATGGAACAGTTTTCTTTGATGATATTAGTTTGGGAGATGGAAATCCTGTTGAAGATGACCCTCATAAAGAAGGTCAGGTTTTCCTTTGTGATGATCCATTTTTGTTTGGAGTCTGGGGTTTGCTAATAGATGATGCTCCACCAGTTATCAATCAGCACTGCGCTTTAGTTAATGCTGGTTATGGGATGGTATCTCACTATCCGGAATTAATAGGCAAAACAACATATATTCATCCTGATTCTGGCATTGTGGATATCGGAGTGCATTTATATAATCCTCTTTATGTGAATGCCGGCATGTCAAATCTAAAAGCTGATTTCAACAACGATTGCATTGTTGATTCTGCTGACTTGGGTTTGTTTAGTGAAAAGTGGATGGGCAATTATCAAGAAGATTCTGATGACTGGTTCATATCTTTTTATAAATATGACCTCAACAATGACGGGATTATTGATTTTCTTGATTTTGCTTTGTTCAGTAAAGATTGGATGCAGACAGGAATATCCACACTCCCAAATATTGTACCAATTTTTACAAAAGACCCGAACAATCTGAATGGGTATGTGAAAATTAGCTATGTTAATGTGGATCCACGAACATTCACGTCATATGTTCTGATAGACGGGAAGTTCTGTGGAGAATTCTCTTTTCCTTATAGTCCAGGAGAATATCCAGCAATAGGCATTCAAACAGAATATCTTTCTAATGGACCTCATCTTATTAAGGTCATAAGTATGGATTATGATTTTAATATTATCTGCTCGCAAGCTACCCAGGTTTTTGTCAATAATGAGCTCAGCTCGTTATCTTTGGACAATGGATATATGTTAGGATGTCCATTTTATTTCTCTGCTTCTGGCTCTCCATCTGTCACTTACACACTAGAGATTAAGGATGTTTTTGATGGAAATACTACTGTTTACTGCGAGAATTTCACAGAAAACATATCTGCTGTTATACCTGCTGAAGTATTTTTTACTGACAATCAATTTTATGAACTGACATTGAGAAGCTCTGGGAACCTAAAATTCAGAAAAATCCTTAGTAGGAATTTTCTAGCAGAGATAGGCGGGAGCGGGAGTTTAATGCTAGGAGGATGTGGCACTAGCTCATCGCCTAACCCATCAGACCCTATTCTGAAGTGTGTTGTTTCTGTTGGCTCATCTGACGTTGAGACAGATTGTGAAAAGCCTATACAGAAAATATTAGATGCAGCGCGATTCAGGTTTGGGGACAAAAGTGTTCTTTATCTAAACTATGGAAACAGTTCGTTTAATGCAGTATCAACCGCGCTTAGTGATGCGAACTGCCATATTTGGATACACGCAGCTCATGGTAAAGAGCCTTTAGAAAACCAGGCTATTGAATTTGCTGACGGATATGCTTCTGCATTTGAAAGTTTGAGATATAGACACTGCACCAATGAGTTGCCAGCATGCAATCTAAACTTTGTGTTTTTCCATAGCTGTTTTGGAGCGCATACAACACAATTTGCAGAATCTTTGTGTGAGATACATCCGGTTCCAGATGGTGATATAACAGGACACCGAGCATTTATTAGCTGGTTTGGGAAAGCTTATCGTGCAGATTCTTTTGAATCTTATAATCTGTATATGATTGAGCTTTTTAACCAACTCCAATCTGGAGCCACCCTTTATGATGCAAAAGAGGTGGCGCAAACTGCTTTGGGTGTTAGAGGCGGATTTGAAATTTCCGCTAACCTGCATGTCCAAGGCATGGTAGATGGAGAAGGCCAATATGTGCATTTCTTTTATCCAGATATTTTATAACAAAAGGAGAGCATTATGTATATCAAGAAAATTACATTTTTGACAGCTTGTTTGGCTTTCATGCTGATGCAGAGCTGTGTAAAATCAGTTGAAGTAGTTTATTTGGAGAAGTATTCTCCTCCTCCGGCAGATGAAAACATAGTGGCAGTCGGAGTATATGATGTTGGCGAAATCGAAGAGTGCAATACCTGTCCAATAGACTGCAATTGCCCTTTGATGATGCTGATAGTTGGGGATAAGGCAAAGGCAGCAAAAAGTATTGGCAAATCTATTGAGCCATGGAAGCTTGTTGAAGATAACAACTTGCTGAGTGATATAGTTAACGAATATATACGCGCGCTCAGAGAAGCTAAGGAAAAGAATCTTCAACAGTGGAGCACAAGACATCGAAGAATTGCCTTCATAACTCAAGACAAGGTTTACATCAGAGATTTTAATATAGATAGAGAAGATGGCTTTGTCTTTGACAGCTACATGAAATCAAAACAGCTGTTTGAGTATTTTAAAGAGCTTGGGCTTATCCCGAAAATCAAAGTTTCGCGGGAAAAGAATTTTATTCCATCAAAGGATGAAACGATAGCTGTTTTTGTGTGCCCTTATGTCAGCAATCTTGTTGGTCCTCCCCAGCCAGTAGCAGTTTTCGGTGATTTGGAGGAAGCAGAACAACTTCTCTATGGAGATAGAAATATAATGGAGAAGTTGACTGGCAGGCCTCTTGAGCCGAAGATGGTGTTTGACTGCAAACAACTTGAAGAGGTGAGGGACATTTATGCTGCTGCAGAGCAGAAAGTTAGGGACAGTAACTGGGTAAGTCTCTGCAAGATCAAAAATGACGGCAGTGTCGTTTTTGTTGCTGAGAATGGAGCATATGCAAAACCACTCAAACTGGGCGAAAAAGTTGTCATTCACGACGACATGGAATCAAAACAGCTATTTGAATACTTCAATGAGCTTGCCTTGATTGATTTGTTGCAAAGTGGTACAGGTGGCAAAAATCTGGATTTGTCTGATGATTTTTCTATTGCAGAATGTATGGAGAAGGCAGAAAAGTCTGGAAGATAGTTTGAAGTAAGGCTGTTCAGCAGGAGCATATGCATCAAGTGCATGCTCCTGCCTTGCCGTGTCAACTTAACGGTATGTGATTGGCAATGGCGCTGCGGAAAATAGAAATGCAATTAGAATTGATTTATCTCGCGCCTTCAGCTTCCTTCTCGGCGCGGCTGCGCTCCATGATGGCGAAGCTCTTGGGATCGTTGTTCGACGCGCCGATGAGCTCGTTGGCTATTACGTTCGGCAGCGGGGTCTTCCTGTTGAACTTCATCTTATAGATGCCCTGCGCGAGGTGCCTGAGGGAAACATCGAGCCTCCTGCGCGGCGACACCGTAACGGCCTGCCTTGCTATCGTGCCGCCCATCCTGTAGGCTGTTATTTCCTCTTTCAATGCGGCGTTCTCCACTGCCCTGACGAGAATCTGGACAGGGTTCTGGTTGGTTCTCTTCTCGATTATCTCAAACGCCTCTATCAGGGACTTCATTATCGCCTGCGAGCTTGCCGGGCAGCGGCCTGACGTGTATTTGTGTTTCTTGCCCTTGTGGCCGGGCACCATCATCTTGTTGATGAACCTCTCGACAACGTTCATCTTGTTCTTGTGCAGGTATTCGCTGGCGAACTTCCCGCCCGTCTTCGGGTAGATTATGGGGTCTGTGCTCATGATGCTTCCGAGCCCGGGGTCGGAAACCACGACGCCGGCTATGTCCCAGCGGTTGAACAGCTTTATCTTTGGATCCTTTCTCTTCGGCTCGGGTTTCGGAATCTCGGCCTGCTTCCTTATCCTCTCTATGGCCTTCCTGACTTCCTCCTCGGTTTCCTTTTTTGTCTTCCTGGAAAATGCCATAAAAACCACGGTTTAAGCGCCCTTTGGCTTCTCCTTCTTGCCGCTCAGGAGCTCGCTCAGCGCGACGCCGTTGACTGCAACCACCTTGAACTTGACGCCGTGCATGGAGCCCACCGCGCCGCCCTGCGAAGCGCCGAGCCCCTCTATTATGACCTCGTCGTGCTCGTCAACGAACTTCGCTGCACCCGTGCCTGGCAGCACCGCCGTCACGGGTATGCTGTTCTTGGTCAGCTGGACCCTCACGGCCTTGATTATGCCCGAGTGGGGCTGCTTCTGTTCTATGCCCTTCTTCTTGAGAACTATGCCCTTTGCGCGCGGCGCCTCGCCCACGGGAGTTTCCGCCCACAGCTTGAGCTGGTGGTTCTTGTACTTGTAGGACTTCCATCTCATCCTCTTCCTTCTCTTCTTCAGGTTGCGCGCGTTGAACTGGCCCACAGCTTTCGCCTTCATATTGATGACGGACTCGCTTTGTTATCTTGGTGAATGCGAGGGATTAACTCATGATATTATTTCTACTAATTGTAACCCTGTTCTATATAAATAGCCAATAACCCAACTGCTTTTCAGTTTTTGATGCCTGCACCAGAATTCACACGAGGTCGCGCCTCGTCGCCACGGCCACCGATATCCACGCCAGCCCGCCCAGAAGGAACAGTATGAACGCGATGAACGCCGCCAGCGCATAGGACACGTCCGTAACGCCCGTCTCAAGCCTCAGGTTCTGGATTATCCACGTGCCGCCGAGCAGCAGCAGCGCCCCGAGCACCCACGCGCCAACGAGTTTCATGCTCATGACTATATCTTTGTCGCAACGGATTTAAATCCGATGATTCCATATGTTCTCGGTGCTTACAGTTCTTTGACCCCCTTCTTGAACTCGGCGGCCTTAGATCCAAGCACTTCGGCTGCCTTCTGCACGATGTATTCCGGCTCAAGGCCCGAAACGCTCTCCAGCCTGAATACGAACTTCGTTGGGTCGCCTTCTATGGTTATCACGCCATTCGATGCCTGTTCGCAGCTCTTCGAGAAGTTGCACAGCTCGGAATCCAGCGCGGGCTTGGAGCCCTTCATGCTGAGCGCGCCCTTGGGGCAGGCCTTCACGCCCTTCGAGAGGTCGGCATGCGACGCGCCTTCCTTCAGCCTGAGCTCGGGATAATATTGGTAAGCCACGTTCGCCGCCTGGAACTTGGCGTGCTTCGTGCCGACGCCGAGCCTCGCGACCGCCTCGAACTTTATGGCATGGCCTTTGAGCAGCTCGACTATGGGGAAGTCGGGGCTCGTCGGCTTCACCTCGCGGTTGGACGACTTCATGTCGCCCGAATACACTATGGCCGGGCCCGTCTTCTCTAGAGCGAACACGACCTGGCACAGCGGGCATCCCTTGCCCTCGCATTCGCAGTCGTCGGAAAAATTGAACTTCTTGGGGTCGAACGCCAGCGGTATCATGCCAAGCCTGTGGGCGATGACCTCGTCGAACAGCGCGGAGTTGTTGTCGTGCATCTCGACCCATTCTATCGCCATGGTCGGGACTTCCGACGTCATTATCCTGCGCAGCGCGTTCGCGAACGCGGGCGTCGAATCCTCCAGCACGAAGCTGAGCCTGTTTCCCTTGCTTTCTATTATCTTGATTTTCATACATTTCGCCTTATTATTTCGCCTTGCACTAGTTAACGGACTCGCTTTGTGCTCTTGTTGTATGCGAGGTTTTAACTTTAGCTTTCCTCCTTCCCCTTGTTTGGGGATTGATGTTTGCGCGGGTTTAGCTGATTGACCGCGTGTCTATCTTGGTTAATGCAGTATGAATACTTGTATCAAATCACCGCAGCCTGACGTTCTTGATGTCAAAATGCCTGTTAAGCACTTCCTTGATGAACTTTATATTCCTTCCGCCGCTGCCTATCACGTTCATCCTGTCGTCCGCTGGCACGGAAACTGTCACCGTGTCGCCGTTTATGTCGATGCTTTTTATGTTGGGTATGATGTTCCTTATTAGCTCGTCGGGCCTGTCGGCGTAGCCGAAAACCTTGACGCTCTTGCCGAGGTTCCGGCTCAGGTTCTTGGTCGTCGCGCCGTTCTTCCCTATAGCGGCGCCGACCTTTTTCGGGTCTACGAGGAAATATACGCAGCGCTCGGTGATTATGCAGTCCTTTGCGTGGACATTGGTCACTTTCTCGAAGAGTGCGACCATCTTGATTGTGTCCGTTTCCAGCACGATTGACATCTTATCATTCCACCAACGAACCGCTTGTTTCTATTGGCTATGCTCTGAGTTGCCGAGCAACTCAGGCATGCCTGAGAAGCTCTTGCTTCTCAGTGCAATGCGGTAATCTAATTTATATCAATTATTTTTTTATCCCGACCATGAGCACGGTGAACGGCTTTCCGCATGTCTCGCCGAGCCTGACCGAGTCGCTGCTGAATTCGAGCACCTCGGCCCCGGACTTCGGCATTTTTATGCCCTTCCTCAGGCTGTCCGGGCAGTTGGACGCCACCACTACTTGCGCGACCTTGCCCGCCTTCAGGCCCCTCGCGACGCTCCTGCTGCCTATGAGCAGCTTCCCGGCGTCGTGCGCTTCCTTTATCATCTTGATTGCGTCAGACATTCACTTCACCTTGTTCTTGTTTATGGACTCGCTTTCTTCGCTTGTTTAATGCGAGGGTTAACTTATACTAAGCTTATCCGATGCCCACATTATGCTGCGGCTGGGGCGGCATCGTCGAGCTTGCCATCATCTTCAGCCTCGAGTGGTGCTGCTTGAACTTCTTCCACACGGCTTCGGACTTCTTGCCGTCAACGACCTTGACCGCCAGCCACCTCGGGTTGTGGGGCTTCGCTTCAGACGGATAGTAGTCCACTAGCACCATGTCGCCCTTCCTGACAGAGCCATCTATCCTCCTGTCAATCCTGACCACGCTGAGGTTCTCGTCCCAGAACTCTACCATAGCCTGCGCGTCGTCGCCCTTGCCCTTCTTGGGGAACAGCTCGATTATTTTTCCCGGATGATAAACCATATACACCAACTTCCTAACTCTCATAACGGCTTGCTTTTCAATCTCGATGTGCTTCTTTATTTTGTCTGATGCAGGGTTTTAGCTTTATTATTAATATACGTATCCGAGCAGCTGGCCTCCGAGGCCTTCCTTCTTGGCCTTCTGGTGGTCCATCACGCCCTTCGGCGTCGTGACCAGCAGTATGCCTATGTTGCTCGCTGGCAGGAACCTCTTTTCCCACTTGATGAACTCGCCCTTCTTCGTGGAAAACCTCGGCTTGATGACGTGGCAGTTGTTGATGTTCCCCACGAGATGGACTATGAACCTGCTGCCCTTGCCGTCCTCGACCCTCTCGAACTTGCCTATGTAGTCCTTCTCCTTCATTATCTTCAGTATGTCAGCCGCCAGCTTCGAGGCAGGCACCGCGCACTCCTTCTTCCCCACGTCCTCGGTGTTCTTTATCACCGCGAACACGTCAGCCAGTTGGTCATGCTTCATGCATCTCGCCTTGTATTTGTTAACGGACCTGCTTGTCTGTCTTGGTTAATGCAGGATGTTAATTCTATCATAATCCCCCTAACTGTACTTCCTGAAGCCGAGCTTCTCGGCCTCCTCCCTGAAGCACTGCCTGCAGTACATGAGGCCGTACTTGGACGTGACGCCGCTGGTCTTGCCGCACTTCCTGCACTTCTTCAGGTCCGCGCCGGACTTCCTCCTCTTCGGCTCGTTGAACTTCGCGAACCTAGCGAGCTTCGCCTGCTTGTTCGCCAGCTGCTTAATGTTCCTTTCATGCCCTCTTCCGGCCATTCACTTCGCCATCCTCTTGTCGCCGAACTCGCTTTTCTCTCTTGGTGTGTGCGAGAGTTTAATTTTCACCTTCCCGTTGCCGGGATTGATGTTTACGCTGTTAACCTAAATCATCAACTACTCCTCTTTCTCTGTTATTGCCGCGCCGAGTTCCTTCCTCGCCCATTCCATGGCGTCTTCCCTCGCTATCCTGTGGCGTTTCCCAAGTTTCGTGGGCCTTATCATGCGCTTCTTCACCCTGTATCCGGGCCGCTCCAGCGATACGCACACATCCATGCCGAGCATGCCCGCGTCGGGGTCGTATTTCACGCCAGGGATGTTGATGTACTCATGGATTCCGAACGAGAAGTTGCCTCTGCTGTCGAATTGCGACGGCTTGAGCTTGTTGTCCTTGGACTTGAACAGCTTCCTGAGCAGCTCCATGGCCGCCGCGCCCCTCAGCGTGGCCTTCGCCCCTATCGGCCTTCCCTTCGCCATGCCGAACATCGTCCTGCCGTGCGTCCTCGTCACGACCGCCTTCTTCCCGGCAATCTTCTCCATTATCTTCTGCGACTTCTCCAGCTTGGGGCTGGAGTCCCCGGCGCTCATGTTTATCGTGAGCTTCTCAAGTCGGATGCCGCGCATCGGGTTCGGGCCTTTCGCCTTGCCCTTGGCAACGGTCTGCTCACGAGCTATGGCTCGTGGCATGCCTGAGATGCTTTGCATCTCAGTAGCATCCTTTGGTTCTCCAGTTTCAGCGGAGGTTTTAATTTTTTTGCTCATATGCAATATCCTAATCCTCACTTCTTCGTTTCTTTCATTTTTCCGGTCACCATGACGTAATCCTTCAGCGTTTCTATCTCCTTCCCTTCGACGTCAAGTATGACTACGCTCTTCTCGGTCATGAACTTCCTGTCCCTGATTTCCTTTATCCTGCCTTGTATGCCGATGTTTTTCCCGCTCGTTATCAGCGCGTTCGCACCCTTCTCGGCCTTGAAGTGGCCCAGTATTTTCTGGCTGGGAACTTCTATGACAAGCGTTTCCCCCGGCTTGTAATCGGCCCTTTCCTTGCCAAGCCGCAGCACCCTGCCGTCGTGCAAGGCGAGGCACTGAACCCCGCCTTTCGCGGTGAACTTCCTCCTGATTATGCATGCCTTCTTGTTTGCGTCTGCCGCACTTATCTTCCCGGCATAAATGCCCTTCGGCCCCACAAGCAGCCTGAAGTGCTCGCCTGTGGGCTTGACTCCTATGGCATCCATGAAGCCGACGGGATACCTGTGGTCCTTCCTCACGACGCCGTCAACCGTGATTGCGCCCTGCTTCACTATCCTCCTCGCCTCGTCGCCCGTCTCAGCGTACTTCAGCACGTCCCTGACGATAATCTGCAGCGGTATGCATTCCTTCTTCGCGTGAGGACCCGGGCTCGGCGCGACCGTGTACTTCTTCCCCTTCCTGGAAACCTTCCAGGTCTTCGGCATCATGTGCCTCTTCAAATGAGCCATAACCATACACCTCGGAACGAAGAGCAACCCCAACACTTATGGAATTTGCTTACTTCTTTTCCTCCTTCTTGCTTTTGTCAACGGTTTGTTTGCCGGTTTTCTTTTCTTCGGGCTTGATGTTTTTCGCCAGATTCTTCCTCTCCAGCGCCTTCCTTCTCATCTTGTCGTCCATGTTGAGCTTGGTTATCATCAGGTTCGAAGGCTCGAGAGCGCGCTGGACCTCGGAGCCGTCCACCTTCTTCATCGTTATGCCTTCGGCATAGACCTTGAGCGAGCTGAGGTCGACCCTGCTCACCGTCCCCGTGGTCTTCCTGCCGCTCCCTGAGATGACCTTTATCTCGTCGCCCTTCCTGACGGGCATCGACCTCTTGCCCAGCTGGCTCCTCAGCTCCTTCGACAGGTGCACAGACATGAGCTTGTGCCTTGCATGCAGCGGCGCATTGTGCCTGTACTTGCGCTGCTTCCTCGGCTGCGAACTGCCGACCCATTTGCTTGACCATTTCTGTTTCATTCAAACCACTTTAGCCCCGTTCTTTACTTTTCTGTCGGGAAACATCAAAGCGCAACTTTTCCTGTCGCCCTCAGCGTCCACCGCGAGTATCATGCCCTGGCTGTCGAGACCGCGTAGTTTTTTCGGCTCAAGGTTGAAAAGGAACGGGCACTGCTTGCCAACAAGTTCTTCAGGCTTATAGAACTCGGCAATGCCGGCAATGATTTGCCTCTCCTCTTCGCCGAAGTTTACCTCTAACTTTATGAGCTTATCCGAACCTTCGACTTTTTCTGCGGTTTTTATCTTCCCAATCCTTATATCAATCTTTTCCCAATCATCAAATTTTATCATATCCACACCATTCATCTCTATTAGTTTCTTGGCCATCGGATGATGGCTTTTTACACCACTTGCCCCGCTATCTTGCCTAGAACGGGGAAGCGCTCTATTGCCTCCCTCGCGACGGGGCCCTTTATCATCGTGCCCTGCGGCTCGTTGTCGTCGCTGACCACGACGCCCGCGTTGTCCTCGAACTTGACGCGCATCCCGTTGGCGCGCCTGTACTCCTTGCGCTGCCTGATTATCACCACGTTGAACATCTGGTGCCGCACCTTTTCCGTGCCCTTGTAGCACCTGCACTTCACGAGGCTGCCGACGCCCGCGTGCGGCTTCGTCCTCCACTTGCCCTTGTAGCCCTTGACGGAGATTATCTGCATTATCTTCACGCCCGTGTTGTCGGCGCACGTCATCTTTGAGCCGACCATCAGGCACTTCGTCATTGAAGATGATATCGCCTTCATAGACTTCGCCTTGTTCTTGACGACGGAGCCGCTTGTTGCTCTTGGCTTATTGCGGCGTTTAAACCATGTCAATCAGTCAGCTGCCTCCTTTACTTTGTCCCTATTCTCCTTGGCCGCGGATGCCTTCTTCGCTTCCGCGATGAGCTTCTTGTCCTCGCCGCGTATTTCTATGTCGCCCTTGCCGAGCCTTGCTATGACTGCGAAGCGCTTCGTTGTAGTCAGCGGCCTGCATTCCGCAATCATGACGAGCTCGTTCTCCCTCGCGTGGATGCACGGCGGGTTGTGCGCGGTCACGCGGGACTTGCGCCTCTCGTAGCGCTCGTACTTCTTGATGAACTTGTTGAAGCCCCATTCGACTATGGCCGTGTTGTGGGCCTTGGCCGACCTCACGGTGCCCGTGAAGACCTTGCCCCTGAGCGCGAGCCTGCCGTGCCACGGGCAGTTCCCGTCCTTGCATTCCTTCTCCGGCGGCTTCGCGTCAATACCTATAGACTTTTTCATAATGACCGCATTCGCTGCACAGTTTTAGAAAACAAGCCAATCCGGATTTCCGCCGGACAGTCATGTTCCACCCATCGGTTTTCGCAAGCGAACCCTCTAGGTTTCTAACAACTGTCTGTTCTCTATAATGCGTCGGAAAGGTTTATAAGCCTTCGCATGCAATCGCGCTGGAAAAGAGGCAGGATGCGCTTATATTTCTTAGCGCTACACCATATTCATGCATGGATCACAAATAATAGAAATTGGCGAACTGCAGTCTTATATTTTCCATTTTGAAGAAGTCGAAATATTCAAAACAAATGTCTATGATTTTGTGAAAAAAAACGAAGGTAGCGTCAGATTTGGATTTCCTTCGGGTGGCAAAGAAGATTACAAGAACATTGATGACATTCCATTTCCCATCAAGCTCACAGGCAGGATTCAGCCAAATGACATTGCCAAAATCCTTGGGATTGATTTCAAACACCAAGGTGATGGACATTACAAAGCATCACATTCAATATCATGTGATGTTGTGGATCATAATGTCTTTATCCCTCAAGAAATCAAGTTCGAAATAAGTTATTGGTTTGAAGATGAAATTGGCGGATGCGAGCCTGATTAATGCGGCTACCACTTCCGCTGCTTCTTCTTGATGCGGTCCTCGGGCCTGCCGACAAGCACCTTGCCGTCGACGCGGACGACCTCGCCCGAAGGCAGCGTGAACGCGAAGGTGCACTGCTCCTTCACGTAATGCTTCTCGCCGAATTCCGTCTCCACGGCGAGCATCTCGCGCGTCTCGTCCACCACGCGGCCGTTGCCGCCTATGGCCGAGAAGTTGGACGACGCTACCACGCGGACATGCAGGCCTATCAGCTCGTGCCTGACGAGGTTCTTGGGGGTGATAGCCATAAGGATAATTATACCCCGATGCTTTAATTCACAACTGCGGTGCCTACCCGACGACTACCTGCTCGCGGGGGAAGCCGAGCTTCACGAGGATTTCCCTTGCCTTCGCGGTATGGTCCCCCTGCAGCTCTATGATGCTGTCCTTCGCAGTCCCTCCGCAGGCTAGTTTGGTTTTCAGTTCCTTCAGAATCTCCTTGGAATCGAGGCTCCTGCTTATGCCCTCGACCACAGTTATTTTTTTGCCGAAGCTCTTCCTCACCATGTAGACCCTGACCTTTTCCTCTTCCTTTGCGATGGTCCCGCATGCGCAGAGCTCCCTCGGCAGGCCGCACTTGCTGCAAATCTCTGTCATTGTTTTTTCTCTTTCTCCTTCACAACTAACCGCTCGCAAACTAGCCGCTTGCTCCCTTTGGAGTATGCGGCGGTTTAACTTTGGTGGATGCTGCTGCTTTACCTTTATTCTCTGATTCGATGGTTTTTATCCTTGCGATGGCGCGCCTTATCTCCCTTATCCTTCCCGGCGACTGCGCGGACGCGCCCATTGAAATATTGCCCCTTGTCTTGGCAAGCTCCAGCCTGAGCTCTATGAGTTTCTTGCTGGCGTCCTTCTGCTGCATCTTCCGCGCCTCGCTTGCTCTGAGCACTGCCATGTAAATCACGCCTGTGCGTCGTCTTCGGGTTCTTCATCTGTTTCTTCGGTTTTCGGTTTTTTTGTTCTGGCCGGCTTGGTCGGGGACTTCTTCCTCGATGCACCGTCAGCATGCTGACGGGCAGGCCGCGCAAAGCGCGAGCCCTTTGCCGCGGGCCTGGGTTTCTTCGGCTTCTTGGCCTCGTCCTTCGAATCCTCGGACTCCTCGTCTTCCCCGCCCTTGCCCTTCTCCAACGCCTCTGTTATAAGCTCCCTTTCCTCGGGCGGCACGGGCTTGACGGTCTTCCTTTTCTCGCCCGTTATGTCCTGGAACTCCTTCATTATCTTGACCCTTACGCCGATTGTCCCGGGCTTTGTCTGCGCGACCTCGAACCCCTCGTCGACCAGCGTCCTCGAAGGCTCACCCGACTGCTTCAAGTAGCCCTCGATGACCTTCGTCTGCATGCCCTTGCTGCCCTTCATCTTGCCTGAAACTATTATCTCGATGCCGATGGCCCCCGAATCCATCACCCTCTTCACCGTGAGGTTGGCTATCTTCTTCACATGGTAGCCGCGCTCAAGCGCGGATGTTATCTGCTTGGCGACTATCTTCGCATCAAGGTTCGGGTTGTCGATGGTCTTGACGTCCACCTGGGCGTTCTCCAGCTTGAAGCGCGCCTTGACCGCGTCCGTTATGGCGTTGATGTTCGAACCGCCGCGGCCGATTATCCTGCCCGGCTTGTTGGTGTAGATGAGTATCTTCGTTCCCATGGGCGTCCTGATGATCTCCGTGCGTGAGTAGTCGCCCAGCGGGAAATTCTTCCTTATGAAGTCCTCCATCTCCGCTTCCTTGATGCCCTGCTTGATGAAATACGCATTTATCATATCATATCCACCATACATATCAGTCTCATCTGAATTTAAGTTTCACGACACCGAAGGCGTCTGTTTCTATTTTTGCTCCAGGACAATCTGCACGTGCGTGACCTTCTTCTTCCTGCCGCGCGCCTTGAACCTTCTCGGCCTGTAGAATGTATATCCTTCGTGCGCCGAGGCGCTTATTATCATCCTCTCGGCGTCCAGGCCCTTGAATTCGGCATTGCTATCGGCCGAGTTCAGCAGCCCCATTATCTCGAATGCCGCCTTGGTATGGAACTTTCCGCCGATGCTCCTCTTCTCCGAAAGCACCCCCAGTAGGAATTCCTTGCCCTTCTGCAGGTTCATGCCGCTCAGCTTCCTGCATATGGCCACTGAATCCTTCGTCGATACCGGCAGCCCCCTGCCTAGCACCTTCGCCGACTTCTTCTCGTTCTTGTTCAGAGCATAGCCAGTCATTATCATCTTCCTCTATTGCATCTCTATTAGTGTGCCATGCCTGCGCATGCAGGCTGTTGAACCAAGTTCACCTACTTCAATGGCACGAACTTGCTGGACTTGGTCGCGCCAAACCCTGGCGCCGAGTGCTCGATCTTCTTCCTCGTCATCGCATATTCGCCGAGCCTGTGCCCCAGCATCTCGGGCTTGACGTCAATCGCGATGAACTCCTTGCCGTTGTGCACGCCTATCCTGACGCCGACCATCTCGGGCATTATGACCATCTCCCTGCAGTGCGTCTTGTGGAACTTCTTCCTGTTCAGGCGTATGTTCTCAAGCAGCCGCTTCTCCTGCTCGGTGAGGCCGCGCTTCAGCGCCCTGCGCTGCCGCGAGGGAAGAACCTTCGCGAACTCCTCCGGGCTCATCTTCTCTATCTCTTCCCAGCTTCTCCCCTTCATCGTGAACTTGGTCGCCATACATCTCGCCTTGTCCTTGATAACGGACGCGCTTGTCTATCTTGGTTAATGCGCGGGTTTAAATTGTATCAATACACCTTTCATGCCGCCTTTATGGCGGCTGGCGGCTTCTATGCCTTCCTCCTGCCTGTCCTCCTTGCGCCGAACGAGCCGACCTTCGCGCCGGGCGGGGCGCTCTTCGGTGCCTGCTTCCTCCTCTTCCCGCTGCCAGAGCCTCCGTACGGGTGGCTGACCGCGTTCTTGGCGAGGCCCGAGGTCGTCGGGTAGTGCTTGCCCCGCGAATGCTTGAGGTGGAACATCACGCCCGCCTTCAAGAAAGGCTTCTCGCCCGTGCCTTCGCCGGCAGGAATTCCAAGCATGGCCCTGCATTCGTTGCTCACCTTCTTCGTCTTCTTCGACGGCAGCTGGATTATGGAGCTGTTCTGCGTCTTCGAGATTATGGTGGCGAACGTGCCCGGCGCCCTGCAGAGCTTGGGGCCCGAGTTCGGGAAGGTCTCGATGTTGGAAACGACAGAGCCTTCCTTGATGCTTGAGAGCTTCATGACAGTGTTGGATATGTTCGTTCCCACAGACATGCCCTCCAGCGCGACCAGATGCCCTGTTGTCTTGTCGTCATAGGCTATCTCGGCGAGCGGCGCGTCCATGCGCGGGTTCTTGACGATGTCCCTGACGGTCCCACCGACGTTCCTGTACATCAGGTTGGGCCTGAACGCGTAGTTCGGCACCCTGTAGTTC
>CAZCTG010000005.1:0-19927 GCA_964501695.1 uncultured archaeon
GGGTTTACGCCGCGTCAAGGGCCTGAAGCTGCCCGAATTGAGGAAGGTCGGGAAGGCCGGAAGGGAAAGCGAACTGGACAAGATAAAACAGCATGTCCTGCGCAGGGGAGGCGGAAAAACTTCCCGAAACAAAAAATCTGGCGATGTGGCGGACTACGCGGAATCGAACAAGGGAAAGCTCGAATACATGACCTCGAAATACGCCGAGGGGTATGAGCGCGCCCTGAAGGGCCGTGGCGGCATTTCGGGAAGGCTGAAGTCTGTCTTCAAAAGGAGAGGGAAGAAGCAGGAGAGGCTCAGCGAGTTTTCAAAGAAGAAATAATTTTTGGTGAAGGCATCAATGCCGCTTCAGGCCACCTTTTCAGGCTGTATGTTTTGCGGTTTGGCTTTTTCGGCCTTGTGGCGGCCGCTTATTGTCATCTCTACTATCCTCGCGTATGCGGGCCTTGCTATCAGCACGCCGACGAGGACGCCGACTATGGTGGTGATTGCGAAGCCTTTGACAAGACCTATGCCGAGGAACATCAGCGGGAGCATGGCGCCTATGGTTGTCGCGGCCGCACAGAACACTATGAAGAAAGCGCGCTTTATCTTCTCCTTCAGTGTGAGCGCCGCCCTTTCCCGGCCGCCCCTGATGGACTCGTCGGCTATGATTATCTGCTGGTCGACGCCCGTGCCGAGTGCTGCTATCATGCCGCCTATGGCAGGCAGGTCTATCGTCCATGAAAGCATGCCGAGCATTGGCACCAGCAACGCGCCTATCCAAGCGAGCATGTCAACCTCCTGCTTCTTCCACCACGCGAAGCTTATTATTACGAGGTTGACGACGAGGACGACACCCCATATGGCGTAATCACCGGTCGCCGCTATGCCGAGCATTATCACGACCTCACTCAGCGAGATGCCTGCGATGGGAAGCGCGACCTTGAGGCTTCTGTACCTTGTGAAGACTATGCAGACCACTATCGCCGCCGCAAGCACAGCGGCATAGGCTGCCGACCGGAAGAAGTTGCTGCCGAGTGTGGGCGAGATGATGTCGACCGAAGCCGTTTCCAGCCTTGCGGGCAGCGCGCCCGACCTCAGTATCGTCTGCAGCTGCAGCTTCTCCGCCGTGGCGCCCTCAAGCGTCTGGCGGAAGCCCTGGACTTGCGGGGTCTGGTATATCTTGCCTGCCAGGTCGGCGCCAATCCTGAGGCTGGAGACCAGCTTGTTGTCCAGATAAAGATAAATGTTCGAGTCTATGTACTCCTCGCCTGACTGCACGTCCATGAACCTGGGCACGCCCGAGGTCACCTTGGCGAAGCGCTCCGCGCCCTGCGTCGAGACCATGACCACGAAGTAGAACTGGTAGCCTCCGCTGACAGGCACCACGCCGGAGCTCTGCGGGTCTGTCTTGACGAGCTCTATGTCGCTGCCGCCGTAGACGTCAGCCAGCAGCGTCAGGCCGCTGGACGTCACATTGACTGCTTCGAAGGTGATGTTTTCCAGGACGAATGTCGCGTTTTCGACGGCGATGCCGTCGACCGTCATGCTGCCGTCCGATGCTGTTATCGGATAGTTCCTGTCGCCGAGGAGTATGGTTCCTGAGCCTCCGGAAAGCTTGACCGGCTTCGAAACCTTTGCCATGAAGTTGCCCTGCGTCGAGAGCAGGTTGTCCACGATGTCGCTGCCGACGCCCGCGGCCTCTATCTGTATGTAATAGTCGTTGCCCACGCCGACGGGGAAGAACTTCATCTCCTTGAGGCCGTACATGTTGGCCCTTGTCTGCAGAGTCGCTATGGTCTGCTCCACTACGTCCCTCGTGATGTTCGCGCCGACCGGCTTCAATATTATGCGCGTGCCGCCGCGCAGGTCAAGGCCGAAGTCAAGGTTCGTGCGCTCCATGTCCATGACGCTTATGCCGAGCGAGCCGTTGGAGGCAAAGCTGTAGTCCTTGCCGTTGGCTGTTATGGCAACAGTGCCGTTGAAACCGGCTGTCCTTGCATTCCAGTCCTCCGAGCTTGCGACCGGCTGGCCATTGAGCTTCGTTACAATCATGCCTGATTTTATCTGCCCGAAGGCCGGTGAAGAGCCCACCACGTAGACAACTTCGACGCCCGTCCTTCCATAGGGGTATGCCTTCAGGCCTATGGACAGCACCGCGCCCAGCAGCACCACCCCGAGAATCAGCAATCTCCAATGCCTCAACATATCACATCAAGCTCCTTATGTTGAGGTGCGTGTGGCTTCGCCACCGCATGCCCGAGTACGGATACCCGGTTGCATGCGTGCAGCACCAATGGTCTGTTGTAGTTGCATTTGAGCATATCAGTTCATCCCCTTCCTCTCCATGTACCACCTCAGCAGGCCGTAGTTCTGTATCCACGTGTTCGGCATGTCAAGGAACATGCCTATGAGCAATATGGCTGCTATCTGCGACAGCACCGGGGAAAGCCCCGAGAGCAGCAGCGCCGCCAGCGCGCCTATCGTTGTGGCCGTCATCGTAAGCCCTGTCTTGACCGCGCCCCTGCCCTTTTCCGCCGTCTCCCCGGGGTTCCTGAGCATCCTGCTGTTCAGCAGCACGTCCGTGTCAACCGAATAGCCGATGAGCATGAGTATCGCGGCCAAGCCGGCCAGGGAGAGCTGTATGCCGAACACCTGCATGAATGCAATGGTTTCGACTATGTCGAAAACGGCGCATAATATGACCATAGCCGAAGGCACGGGCACCCTGAAGACAACGAAGACCACTATGCCCATCATCACGAAAGCGAAGATTATAGCTATCTGAGCCTGGAACCAGAAGCTCTCGCTGAGCGCGGGTCCCATGTTCGCGGTCGAATAATCCTTCACATCGATGCCTTCTGACTTCAGCGTTTCCAGAATCAGCGTGGAGTTTACGTCGGACCCTGCCGTCACCTGGAAGCCCGAGCCGCCGAAGCCGCTGAATGAGCTGACCGAGACATCGCCGAAGTCCTTTGACAGAAGGCTGCTGACCTCGCCGGCGCTCACCGGGGTGTCGGTCTTGACCGTGATTATCGTCCCGCCCTTGAGCTCGATGCTCCTTGAGAACCATTCACCCGTCTGCATGTAATTGTTGGCCAGTATTGCCATCGCGACAATGAACAGCACTATAGTAGCTACCATCGCCTTCTTGTAAGCCGTCTTGCTCTCGAAGAAACCCATAGCCAACCGTCCTGGATTGTTTCTGAATTATTAACTAATGTTTTAATAAGTTATATGGTCGCAAAAACCAGAGGCCCGAATGGAAGTGGCTTTGATGCTTGACTTGGTTGTCGTTGGCGCGGGCCCTGCGGGGCTGGAGCTCGCAAAGGCATGCTCCAAATCCATGGACGTGGAGGTGGTGGAAGAGCACGAAAAGATAGGCTTCCCGAACCACTGCTCGGGCCTTGTTTCAAGGAACATAGATTCCATATCAAAGCCCCCCAGGGAATGCATAGAACACAGGGTCAAGGGTGCGGTCTTGCATTCGCCGGGCGGCAGGGCGATAACATTGAAAAAGCACGGCTTCGCCGCCTACGTCATAGACAGGCAGAAATTCGACGTCTCGCTGGCGGAAAGGCTGGATTGCGGGCTGTTGATGGGGTCAAAGTTGAAGCGCATTGCATTCGGAGAAAAATCGGTCAAGCTGAAAGCAGGCACCAAAAACATTGATGCCAGATGCGTCGCTGGAGCAGATGGCAGCAATTCTTTTGTTGGCAGGGTGCTTGATGCAACACCAAGGGCAAGAATCCCAGGCATCATCGCCGTTTACAAAAAACCGGACACGTCGGAATTCGTCGAGTTGTTCTTCGACAAGCACGTCAGCGACAGCTTCCTGTGGAAGATACCGCGCGGCGAAACGACGGAATACGGGGTGTGGGGCGCGGGCTCGCGCTTCGACGCGCTGGAGAAGTTTTTCGGGATAAAAAATCATTATGCGAAGCGTTCCGGCGTGATACCGCTCGGCCCGCCGAAGACATACTTCGACCGAGCACTTCTCGTCGGGGACGCGGCCGCGCAATGCAAGCCGTGGTCCGGCGGCGGCGTTGTCTACGGCATGACGTGCGCGGACATCGCGGCAGGCGTGCTGAGAAAGGCAAAGGATTTCTCCGAATCCTCGCTGAAGGAGTATGAATTGAAGTGGAAGCGCGCCATCGGCCGCCAGCTGTCGGCAGGCATGTTCATGCGGAGGATTTTAAAGAAGTCATCAAACACGCAAATTGACAGATTCATGGCTACGGCAAAGTACCTGAAGCTGCTCAATCGGCTAGATATGGACTTTATAGTCAAACATTAGTTTTCCTCAGGCTTTCGCTCCACAGCCTTTGAAGAAGCGGAAGCTCGAAAGGCTGTGCTGGACATGGATTTCTTGGTGAAGAAATAATTAGTATCTCATCAATTCAGATATTCTATCAGGAAGTTCGTCGATGCCTCCAAACTCCCTGACGACAATCGACTTTATTTTCTTTTTGATTTCTGATCTGACGTGGGTGATTGTCATTTCATCACTCCCGCCTATGCTTTTGCAGTCATCCTCTATTAAAACATTTGGAATAACACACTCGGTCACATCCTTGTAGTGTTTGCCTTTCTTTCGAAACAGCAGCTGTCCACTGGGAAATTCATGCTTTCTGAGCAAATTTTTGATTATTTTAATTTCGTTTTTCTGTGTTCGTGAAGTGAGATAAATTATTTCTGCGCCCTGTTCTTTCCACACCTTGATTTTTTGTGCAGCATTGCCAATCGGGACATAAGAAGAATAGTCATTCACTTCTTTGGAATCACCGTGCATGATTATAGTTCCCTCTGTGAAAATCATTATGCGCATAGAAGTTAGATGGTGTTTCTAATTAAAATTATTTCCGCCCTCGTCAATCTCCCACTTGATGCCGTAGTGGATGAGGCCCGCATCGCCGTCCTGCGTGACGCGGCGGAAGACCGGGCGGACGCGCTTGCCCACGGCTACCTCGTCGGGGCTGTTCACGACCTGGCCCGAGATGTTGGTGCCCTCGTCGAGCCTTATTACCGCGACCGCGTACGGCGCAAGGTTCTCGAACCCATCGGGCGCGGTGCGTATGACCGTGAACGACTCTATCATGCCGTTGCCCGCGAACTGATGATCGACAATCCTGCCCCTGCTCCTGCACTTCGCGCAAATCACGCGGGGAGGGAAGAACACGTGACCGCATGTCTGGCATTTCGAGCCCACCAGCATGTACTTCGACTTCTTCAGCCTCCAGAAAAGCGGTACACTCGACGTGTGCGTCATTCGTCGTCAGCCTCCTTTCTTTTGGTTCTTGGCAGTTGGTGGAAGAAGCATCCCCTCAAGCAGATATCGGCTGAAGTTCCGGCAGCTTCATTTCCATTTGCTTGTGCGATTGATGTTTCACCAAAATGCCCTGCTAGACCAAAAGAGCCAATCATCATATCCATCAATCCTTCCCCAAAATGGTCACGACCGCCGTCGCCCCGCTGCCTCCTATGTTCAGCGCGATGCCGCGCTTCGCGCCCTTGACCTGAATCTGCTCGGGCAGGCCGCCGCGCAGCTGCCTCGTTATGTCCGCAATCTGGCGTATGCCCGTCGCGCCTACGGGATGGCCTATGCTCTTCAGCCCGCCCGTCGTGTTCACGGGCATCTTCCCCCCGACGGCTATGTTGCCCTGCTCGACGAATTTCCCGCCCTCACCCTTCCTGCAGAAGCCCAGGTCTTCTATGGCTATTATCTCGTTGATGGAAAAGCAGTCGTGGAGTTCGGCGAGGTCCATGTCCTGCGGCCCGAGCCCCGCCTCCCTGTAAGCCGCCTGCGCGGCCGCCTTCGTGGCATTCATCTCCGTCATGCTTTCCCTGTCATGCAGCGCCAAAGTGTCGGACGCCTGGCCGATGCCGAGCACCCAGACCGGGTTGGCGAAGTTCTTTGCAATCTTTTCCGAAACGAGGACGACCGCCGCCGCTCCGTCGGTTATAGGCGAGCAGTCCAGCAGCGTCAGCGGGTCTGCAATCATCGTCGAATTCAGCACGTCCTTGACAGCTATCTCCTTCCTGAACTGCGCGTACGGGTTGTGCATGCCGTTCCTGTGGTTGTTGACGCTGACCATCGCCATCTGCTCGCGCGTCGTTCCGTATTTCTGCATGTGGGCGCGCGCTATGAGCGCGTAAAGCCCTGTGAACGTGAGCCCTATGGCGGATTCCCATTCCTGGTCGCCCGCGCCCATCAGCGTCGCGATGGCGTCGGTGCCCTTGAGGTCTGTCATCTTCTCCGCGCCCGCGGCCACGACGATGTCATACTTGCCCGACTTTATGGCGTTGTATGCGTTGGCGAACGCCAGCGCGCCCGAAGCGCAGGCAGCCTCGCACCTCGTCGCGGGAATAGGGTTCAGCCCCGCGGCGTCGGCGGCAAGCGCCGCCATGTGCTCCTGCCCGACGAACCTGCCCGAGCTCATGCTGCCGACGAACAGCGCCTGCACCTGCTCACCTCCGACCCTCGCGTCCTTCAGCGCAGCCGCGCCCGCTTCCGTGGAAAGGTCGCGCAGCGAGCGCTCCCAGTGCTCGTCAAACTTCGTCTGCCCCACCCCGACTATTGCCACTCTGGTCATACCGAAATCAACTCAAATCTTTTATTTCTTTTCTTCCCGGGTGGTTTTGTTGTTCCTATTACAAAATCTCCTTTCCTTCTGACACAAAAAATATCAGAGCCCGCAGCAGGGGATATGCTTTTGTATTCTCCAGACATTACACTAACCGCGCATTTTTCAATGTAATTTTCAGGCCATTGACTCCAGTATCTGCTTACTTGTTCTGCGAATGCTGGAGCTGTAACCAACATGCCTCCACTCTTTCCCCTAAGGATATTCCGTAAAGCATCAGCATATTCATCCATGTCAGTCACCCTTGAGCTTGCCCCTCATGCGCACGTAGGTCGCGTAATCGATGTACTTCTTGTCATTGATGTAATCGGACGTTTTCCTTGCCTTATCCTTCCGCGCGGCGATGTTGTCGGTGACGCGCCATGCGAAAGCATCCGAGCCCGCGCCCGAGCCGTATGAAACCATGAAAATCCTGTCGCCGGGCTGCGCGACGTCCAGCACCGCGCAGAGCCCCATCATCGAGCTGCCCGAATAGCAGTTGCCCATCTTCTTCACCACGAGGCTGGGCTCGAGCTGCTGCATGGTGAACCCCAGCGTCTGCGCTGCCGCCATCGGAAACTTGCCGTTCGGCATGTGGAAGACGCAATAGTTGAAGTCAGAGGGTTTCGCGTTGAGCTTCGCGAGCAGGCCTTTCGCCGCGGAAATGACGTGCTTGAAATACGCGGGCTTTCCCGTGAACCTCGCGCCGTGGCTCGGGTAGTCCTGCCCTTCGCGCCTCCAGAAGTCGCTGGTGTCGGTCGTGTAAGAATATGTGCCCTCCAGCACGGCGAGCGGGTCTCTGCCCATTATCAAGGCAACGCCGCCCGCTGCCGCGGTGTATTCCAGCGCGTCGCCCGGCCTGCCCTGCGCCGTATCCGCGCCTATCGCCATGGCGTAGTCGGCAAGCCCTGCCTTGACATGCGAATAGCAGCACTGCAGGCCCGCTGTCCCTGCCTTGCAGGCGAATTCCATGTCAGCGACCATGATTTCAGGCCCCGTCCCGAGGGCGTCGGAAACCACCGTGCCCGAAGGCTTGACTACATACGGATGGCTCTCCGAGCCGATGTAGAGCGCGCCAATTTTCATAGGCTCTATGCCCGCGCGCAGCAGGGCATTTCTGGCCGCCACCACGCTTATGGTTATGGTGTCCTCGTCCATGTCAGGCACGCTTTTCTCCTCTACGACAAGCCCTGACTTAATGTTGCTTGCGTTCTCGCCCCATACCCTGGCTATCTCCTCTGCCTTTATCCTGAACTTGGGCACGTAGCAGCCATAGCCCACAATGCCGATTTCTTCAGACATTCATCCACCTAACTCTTGGTGCTGAACTCGCTTGACAACGAGCCGCTTGTTGCAATTGGCTAATGGCGGCATTTAAGTTATATTAACCTAGAAAGCTTGTGGCCGAAAATTATTTAAATACGCTAAGTGCCATACGGCGATAGACGTATAGTAACAAGCGAGTATCCATGGTTCATAAACCGTTATAATATACGCCGAGCAGATAGAGATATGATTCCCATTTCAAGGCCCTCCATAGGGGAGGATGAAATGAAGGCCGTGGAGTCCGTCCTGCGCTCGGGCATGCTTGCAAGCGGGGCCAACGTCAAGTGCTTTGAGGAGGCCGTGGCAAGGTACATCGGCGCGAAGCATGCGGCCGCGACTTCGTCGGGAACGGCCGCGCTACAGGTCGCCGTCGAGGCACTGGGCATAGGCCCAGGCGACGAAGTGATAACCACGCCATTCACCTTCATAGCCACGAGCAACGCCATACTCTTCAGGGGCGCGAAGCCTGTGTTTGCCGACATCAGCCCTGAAACGTACAACATCGACCCGAAGTCCATCAAGGAGAAGGTGACGGGCAGGACAAAGGTCATAATTCCCGTCCACCTTTACGGCAACCCCTGCGACATGGGCAAGATAACCAGAATATGTGCCGACAGCGGTATTCTTTTGTTGGAGGACTGCGCGCAGTCCATGGGTGCGGAGTGGAAGGGCAGGAAAACAGGCAGTTTCGGCGACGCTGCTATATTCTCCTTCTACGCGACGAAAAACCTCTCTACAGGCGAGGGCGGCATGGTGCTCACGAACAATGGCAATATCAGGGAAAGGGCGTTCCTGCTTGCCAATCAGGGGCAGAAGGTGCGCTGTGAACACCAGTCAGTCGGCTTCAACTACAGGATGACTGAAATCGAGGCCGCGCTGGGGATGGTGCAACTGTCCAGGCTCGACGACATGAATAAGAAAAGAATTGAGAACGCTAAGTTCTTCGGCGAGCAACTCGAAGGCGTTGATTCCATTGAACTTCCCAAGACCGAGAAGGGAAGCAGGCATGTTTTCCACCAGTACACGCTGCGCGTGATTGACGGCAAAAGGGACAGGCTGGCGGAGCATCTCGAGAAGAGCGGCGTCGGCGCCAGAATATATTATCCGACCGTCAGCTATCTCCAGCCTGCGTACGCGCATCTTGGAGTGAGAGCGGGCGAGTGCCCCGAGGCGGAGAAGGCTGCGGCAGAAGTCCTGTCCATACCTGTTTATCCGTCGCTGTCGCGGGCAGAGCTTGAATGGATTGTGAAGGCTATAAAGGGCTTTGGAAAGAAGTGAGAACATGGCAACCAATGTCGCGGTCATTGGAACGGGAAACATGGGGAAGAACCACGTGAGGACTTATTCCGAGATGCCTAGCGCGAAGCTGGTTGCAATCGCCGACATATCCGAGAACGCAAGGCAGCTGGCGGAGAAGTTCGGCTGCAAATATTACAAGAATTACAACGAGATGCTGGGCAGGGAGAATCTGGATGCGGTTTCCGTCTGCGTGCCCACGGGCATGCATTATTCCGTTGCCAAGGACGTCATAGCAAAGGGCGTGAACCTGCTCGTGGAGAAGCCGATAACGCGGGACGTCGGTGAAGCTGAAGAGATAGTAAGGCTGGCAAAGGCCGCGGGTGTCAAGCTCGCAATAGGCCACATAGAACGGTTCAATCCCGCGGTGCGCAAGCTGAAGGAAATAATGGATGCGGGCGGGCTTGGCGACGTGACTTCCATCATGGCCAGGCGCGTCGGGCTTTTCCCGCCGCAGATAAAGGATGCGAATGTTGTCATAGACCTTGCGGTGCATGACATCGACGTCTGCAACTTCCTGCTCGGCAGGAAGCCCGACAGGGTGCTGTGCGAATCAGGCAAGGCCATAATAAGCAGGCGCGAGGACTTCGCCGACATATTCATGAAGTACGGCAGCACCAATGCATTCATACAGGCGAACTGGATAACGCCCGTGAAGATTAGGCAGCTCAACATAACTGGCACCAAGGGCTACGCAGAGCTGAACTACATAACGCAGGAGCTTGTGCTTTACGAGAGCAATTACGAGAAGCAGTACGCCGACTTCGGCGACTTCGTTCTGAAGTTCGGCGAGCCGAAGAAGGTCGTTGTCGAGGTGGAGAAGGGCGAGCCGCTACGACTGGAACTGGAGCATTTTATTTACTGCATACAAAATAACAAGCAGCCCGAAGTCAACGGGCAGGAAGGGCTCGGCGTGCTTAAGACCGCACTGGAAGCCGAGAGGGTGCACGTAAATGGGCAGATGAAACGGCAGTCTGCTTGCGCAGACGTGAAACACGAATTGTAATCAAGAAGTGATGATATGGAAGTGTTCATACACAAGAGCGCGGAAGTTTCTGAAAAGGCCAAGATAGGCGCGGGCACGAAAATATGGAACAACGCGCAGGTGCGCGAGGGCGCGGCGATAGGCAGGGGGTGCATACTCGGCAAGAACGCCTACATCGATGCTGATGTCAGGATGGGGGACAGGGTGAAGATAGGCAACAACGTCTCCGTGTTCAAGGGCTCCGTCGTCGGCGACGGCGTTTTCCTCGGGCCGCACTGCTGCCTGGCAAACGACAAGCACCCGAGGGCCGTCAATCCCGACGGCAGCCCCAAGGGCGAGAAGGACTGGAAGATTTCCGGCGTGCGGGTGGAGGACGGCGCGAGCATAGGCGCGGGCGCGATAGTCCTGCCCGGCGTGAAGGTCGGCGGATGGGCGATGGTGGGTTCTGGCGCCGTCGTCACGAAGGACGTGCCTGCCTTCGGTCTCGTTTACGGCAATCCCGCGGTATTGCACGGAAAGGTGGACAAGGCAGGAAAAAAGATAGATGAGTGATGTCATGTACTGGGTGGCCCTGGTTTTTCTCGCTTCGCTTGTATCGACGCTGATAGTCACGCCCGTGCTCATCAAGAGGCTCAAGGCAGCAGGGATTACCGGCAGGGACATCCACAAGATAGGTGGCTCCGAAGTCGCGGAGATGGGCGGACTTGCGATTGTTTTCGGTTTCTCGGTCGGGGCTTTCATCGCCATACCATTCATGAACGGGGACATGGTCTCGCTGTTCGCGGCAATTCTTGCCATAATGCTCACCGGGATGATAGGCATCTGCGACGACCTGTTCGGCATAAGGCAGAAGTTCAAGGCCTGGCTTCCGATATTCGCCTCCATACCTCTCATAGCCGTGCAGGCGGGCGAGCATTTCATGATTGTGCCTTTCGTGGGGCTTGTTGATTTCGGCATAATATATCCGCTGCTCTTCATCCCGATAGGCGTGACCGTCCTCGCGAATGCCTCGAACATGCTGGCGGGCTACAACGGCCTCGAGGCCGGGCTCGGGTTCATAACATGCGGCTTCATAGGCATTGCAGGCTTGATTGCAGGAAGACCGCTCGTTTACGTGCTGATGTTCGCAATGGCCGCAGCCTGCCTAGGGTTCCTGAAATACAACAGGTTCCGGTCCCGCATATTTCCCGGCGACGTCGGCACCTTCATCATAGGCGCGGCGATAGCATCCGCCGCAATCGTGGGCAACATGGAATTCGTCGGCGTGGTGGCGAGCATGCCGTACATAATAAACGGCGTAATCACCAGCGCGGGCGTGGCGCTGAGGAAGCCGATAGAGAAGTTCTCGAAGGTCGAGAACGGTGTGCTCGTGCCGCCTGGCAGGCAATACGTTTCGACGCTGTATTTCGAGCTGGAGAGGCTGTTCAGGCTGACGGAGAAGAGGCTTGTATATGTTGTGTGGGCAATAGGGGTGGTATTTGGGCTGCTGTCGCTTGCCGTTGTCCAAGTGGTGTAGAGCGATAGTCGGCTGCGCCGACGTAGGACACGAATTGAAAGGTGTGGTATGATGGATGTGGATGAGGCGATAAGGCAGAGGGCAAGCTGCCGCAGCTACGGCAGCGCGAATGTTGGCGACGGGGTTGTAAAGGAGCTCATAGAGCTTGCCGTGCAGGCCCCCTCGGCAGGCAACACCGAGGAGTGGGTTTTCGTCGTTGTGAAGGGCCAGGAAAACAGGCGGAAGCTGTCTGAAGCGTATGCGATGTCGGCGGCAAGGAGCAAATGGCAGTTCGAAGCGCCCGTGGTTGTCGTGGTGTGCGCGGACATGGACAAGATAGAGCAGGCGTACGGCGAGCGCGGCGTCAGCCTTTATGCCGCGCAGGACATCGCCGCCGCCGTCGAGAACTTCATGCTGGCCGCGGCAGGACGCGGCCTCGCGACCTGCTGGATAGGCGCGTTCAACGAGCAGGCGGTCAGGAATGCCATCAACGCGCCTTCGCACGTCAGGCCCATGGCGATGATTACGCTGGGCTACGCGAAGGAAAAGCCCAAGAAGCCTGCGCGCCTGCCTCTGGCTGGCGTGGCTTTCTCCGAAGCGTACGGGAAACCATTATAAGTAAAAAATGCAAGGTGAATGTTATGATGAAGGAGCGCGCGATGGCCATCTTCATAGGCCTTATAATGGTGTCTTCTGTCGCAGGCTTCGCCATCATGGGCCTGGACTGGGGCGGCGGCACGGAAGGCGCAACTGCTGATGTGTCGCCTGTCATTGACAGGGCGCTGACGAAGGATGAGTTCAGGTCAATACTGCTCTCGGGAAAGACCATAATACAGAACCATTATCTCGTCGGCTGCGCGGACTGCGGCGCGATGAACGCGATGCTGGAAAATTTCGCTAAAGGTTTGGAAGGGTTCGTCGTTCTCGAGCAGTTCGGCGTGCAGTTCCAGAATGAGACCAAGCTGCAGATTGTCAGCTCCGACGGCAGGATAACGGAGCTTGGCGACGGCGCAATCAACGAAGCAGGCCTGCTGGACACGGTCTGTGAAGTCTCTTACGTCCAGCCCAAGCAGTGCCTGCTGAGGGACATAGGCAAATCTGCAAGCAGCAACGTAAGTTTTTAGCCTGTATTCATCAGAAAATATTCTACTCCATCAGATTTACTGCCTCTCCAGCAAGCCTTAGGCCTTCTCGAGCACGGCCTTTATTCTCCTGACGCCCGCGGCGGAGGCCTCTTCCTTCACGATTTTGAAGCGGCCGAGCTCCGCCGTGTTCTTGGCGTGCGGGCCCGCGCAGATTTCCCTGCTGAACTCCCCACCCTTCGGGCCGATTGAATAGACAGTCACGACCTCGCCGTACTTGTGGCCGAACACGCCTTCCGCACCTGACTTCAGCGCCTCTTCGGGTGTCATTTCCTTTGCGAAGACAGGCAGGCCTTTCTTTATTTTTTCATTGACAAGCGATTCAACCTTTCCCAGCTCTTCGGCCGTGAGCTTCCTGTCAAAGCTGAAGTCGAACCTCAGGCGCTCGGGTGTTATGTTGCTCCCCTTCTGGTGGATGTCCCTCTTCAGCACGGCTTTGAGGGCTGCGTTCAGGAGGTGCGTGGCCGTGTGCAGCCTCTTCGTATCTTCGGACGAGTCGGCCAGCCCTGACTTGAAAACGCCTGCCGAAGCTGTCCTCGACAGCTCCTGGTGCTTTTTGCTCTCTTGTTCAAACTCCTTTTCATCAATGTTAATTCCTCTCTCCTTCAGAATCTCTCGTGTCATTTCCAAAGGAAACCCATATGACTGATATAATAAGAATGCTGTTTTACCGGAAAATAATCCCTTGCCTAATCTCATGCTTCCAATTTTTCCAACACCCAGAATGCCAAGAGTTTCCATCTCCCTTTGCAAGACTTTTAGACCTTCCTCAAGGGTTTTATTGAACCTCCTTTCCTCTTCGCCGAGCTCTTTGATGACGCGGGCCTTGTTTTTCTTCAGAAAATCATAGTCGCTGTAAATGCCAAAGACTGGCAGCGCTACCTCGGACATGAAGCCCTCCAGCCCGAGCAGCCTCCCATATCTTATCGCCCTTCTTATCAGCCTCCTCAGCACGTAACCTCTTTCGACATTGGAAGGCGTGACGCCGTCGGCTATTATGAAGACGGAGGCCTTGACATGGTCGGCTATTATTCGCATGGCCCTGGTGTCATCCCTGTCTTTGCCGTATTCTTTGCCTGTTATCCTCTCCATCTGTTTTATGATTGGCAGGAAGCATCCAGAAAGGTAGTCGTCGTCCAGGCCGTTGAGCACCGCTATAGTCCTTTCGACTCCCATGCCCGTGTCGATGTTCTTCTGCTTCGCTTCGACATATCTTCCTTCGTCATCCTTCACGTACTGCATCAGCACGTCATTCCATATCTCAAACCAGCGGCCGTCCTTCGGGTCGAATTTCTTCGGAGGCACCTCCTGAGAGTTCCAGCAGAACATCTCAGTGTCAGGCCCGCAGGGCCCCGTCTTGCCCGCAGGGCCCCACCAGTTGTCATCCTTGCCCAGAAAGGCCATCCTCTCATCAGCCACGCCGAGCAGCCTCCACGCTTCCGCGGACTCTATGTCCCTCGGGGAATCAGTATCCCCAGCGAAGCATGATATCGCGAGCCTTTCCTTCGGCAGCTTCAGGACCTTTGTGAGGAATTCAAAGGAGAGCCTTATGGCTTCTTCCTTGAAATAGTCACCGAGCGACCAGTTGCCGAGCATCTCGAAGAACGTGTGGTGCACCTTGTCGCCCACGCTGTCTATGTCCTGAGTTCTCACGCAGCGCTGCACGTTGCACAGCCTCTTCCCGAGCGGGTGCCTCTCGCCCAGCAGGAACGGCACAAGCGGGTGCATGCCTGCTGTCGTGAACAGGACCGTGGGGTCGTTCTCGGGTACGAGGGAAGAATTTGCTATCTGCTTGTGGCCGCTGCCCTTGAAAAAATCGATGTACTTCCCTATTAGCTCAACTCTGTCCATGTCGAATCACCAACATAGCTGCTTTTCACATGCCTGCAGCATATAGCAACCATTGCAGTGCATAACAAACCCCTTTTTAATATAATTGTATAATAATATAACCTATGACTGTGATGAAGGCCCAAATAGAGTTCATCGCAATCCTCGGCGTAATAATAATTCTCGTTGTTGCCGCTTTCTATGCTCTCCAGATTTCGCAGAACGCCGCAAATCCTGTCCCTTCGGGCACGGGCGCGGAACAGTCTCTGGTGAAGGACAGGATTGAAGGCATCATACGCGACGGCGCGCTGCTTTCCGTAAAGTGGATGGAATCGCAGGGCGGCAGCGTGCTTCCTGATTTTGGCAACAGCGTCAGCTTCACGAGGGTGATGGTGCCGTACTGGCAGAAGTGCGGCAACACCTACGTCCCGTCCCTTGAAACCCTGACGCAGCGGCTTGAGAACGCGACCCGCAACTACATCGCGCGCAGCCTGCAGAACCGGACCGAAACCGTGCTGGGGAAGGACGTCGCCGTCAGCCTGGAAGATTCCAAGGTGACGGCCAGCATACTTGACAACAAGATAGAGCTCATGGTTTCGCTGCCCACCACAGTGCAGGGCTATGCGATACAGCAGCCCTACAGGGTGTCCATTCCCACGAAGTTCGGCGAGATATACGGCTTCATGAAGTCTTACGCCGAGGAGGCCGCGAAGAACAGGTACATCGAGCTGTTCCTTATAAACTCAATATATTTCTCCAGCACGAAGAGCGAGGGCGGCGGCGTGCATGCAGAGCTTCCTACGGTTGGCGCACTGACCGAATGCGGCGAAACTTTAGACAGGTCTTCCGCGGAGCTTTCCACAAGCATGGAGGAGTTGGTGGAATATACGCTTGCCAACGTGCAGTGGTGGGCGCCCGCGCCTGCCGTTTCCCAGTCGGCAAAGGTGTACACGATAGAGAGCCTGAAAGGCAAGACTTACTCCCAACTGAACCCGCTTTTCATGGTTGATGACAATTTCGGCATAAGCATAGGCCAGAGCGTGCACCTGACCAACCCCAAGCCGCTCGCCAAGGCCGACCTGATCTTTACGCAATTCGAAACAACCGGGCTCTGCCTCGGCACGTATTCCATAAGCTATTCATTCCGCACGCCTGTCATACTCAGGGTGCAAGACGACCTAACCAACAACCCATTCAACATAGCAACGCTTGTTGACATAAACGACCTCATGCCAGGCAGTTGTGGGGAGATGCCAACCCCCCAATACTGCACCTACAATCCTGACGGCAGCACAAGCTGCACGGGCAGCGGCACGCCTCCGGCGCTTGATTGCGGCAACTGCACGGCAAGAATGAAGATTGTCCTGCCGGACGGAAGCCCGGCGAGGGGCGCTTCCGCGCTTTTCGGCGGCTGCATGCTCATAGCCGACAGTTCCGGTTTCGCGGAAGGCCCTGTAAGCTGCGATGCGGGCGACCTATTAATATCATACGCTGCCGGCACGGCGGCGGAGCTTTACCAGAGGCGCTCATGCAGCATTCTCCCGTCAGCGCTGAACGACACCATCTCGTTGTACAAGTATCCGAAGCTCGTGATTCATTTCCGCGAGGTCAATCTTACTACATGCAACGCCGGCGCGACCAGCAACTACGTGCTGATAAACACGACAAGCGGGGACGGCTGCATGGGAGCTGCCAACAACGTCGGCGAAATCTCCGGCGCGGCGGCTTGCACGGACACTGCGACATGCTCGCAGCAACTGGCAATGGCAGAAGCGATGGAAAACACTACGTCCGATGCGTTCCAGCCCGGCAACCACAGCATAAGCGCGGTTATGTTCAGCACGAACGGTTCCGAGTCGAAGAGCCTCGGCGCTTTCGAGTCGTCGTTTATTGTAGGCACGGGCAGCAGCGACGTTTTCGTCTACGTGCCGCTTTACATTAATGCTTCGCTGGCATCGTATAATTATACGATGAGCATGACGCAGCTCATGATGACGAATTGCAGCATAAATCCCGTGATGGAGGTTGACAAGGCATGAACTGGAAGGTGTTTGCGGTATGCCTGTTCGCAGTGGCTGCCTCGTACCTGATAGCCAGCATGCCGCTGGCCGGCGCCGCACAGGTCACGATATCATATGATGGAAGCAGCATGAGCACCACGTACAGCCCGGAATCATACGTGAACAAGCAAGTTTCTGTTGACGGCGTGACAGGCGACGTAAGGATACAGGTTTCAAACGGTTCGGCAAGCAGCATAGACGCAGTGCACATATACAAATGCCAAGCCAGAGACCCGTCGGCATGCTCCCGGCTGGCTCCAGTTTCGTTGTCCGGCAACGTGGACGTTTCTTACCCATGGAATGATGTGAGCGACGCGACGCACCAGACCGCGAACATCATGCTCGTCGTGCACATGATTGATTCCAGCGGAGGCAGGTGGCTTTCGTTCTGGAGCCACGGGACAAAAGCGCCAGGCAGTCCGTACAGCATGGTTGACAACAGCATAAGCAGCATGCTCATAAACGCGAAGAGCATAGACATCGTGCCGGACATAAAGTCGTTCATAGACACGAAAGGCATGCTGCCGATGAACCCTTCATGGATAAGCAGCATAATTTTCTCGGGCGCGGCAAGCCTGTATGACATTGAGTCGTCAAACCCGCCGGCCGCGGACATGCAAACCCACTACACAGGCAATTCCGTGACCAACCTGAGCGGCAACTATGCATTCATCTTCCCTTACGACGGAGTTTACACGCTCAATGGCATAACCATAGCGAACAGCCCTGATTACATCACAGGCGACGGCGTTTGTTCAGCAGGCGAATCTTCCGACCTGCTCGGATGCCTGGACTGCGGGACAGAGACCGGATACTACTGCGATGCCGTCATGGGCCGCAAGCCGTTGAGCGGCATATCGCTTTCAACTTCAAGCAGCCCGATAAAGGTAAGCAACTGCAAAATACCGAACACCGTGAGCCTCAGCTTCACAGTAGCGGGCATGCCCACTGGAGCGGCCGTAACAGGCGCGCAATACGTGCTGAACGGAAGCTCGGCGCATTCAACGACGTGCACCAGCGCGGGCGGGCACATATTCACCTGCAGCATAACGACACCCGCGGTGGAAGGTTGCAGCGGCATGGACTATGTCCTCAGCCCGAACAGCATGACGCTCACGCTGAGATTCATGAACGCAAGCTCATACGTGACATGGCCGGTAACCACGTCGCTGCCTACGATAACGGTCGGCTCATGGACATGTGGCCAATACGGCTGCGAAACCGGCCTCGGCGAAAGCCAAGCCAGCTGCTGCTATGACTGCGGCTGCGCCGCCGGCAGCTACTGCGACTTCGCGGCAGGCCACCCTGAAACAAGCGCCTGCAAGCTTCCTGTTTCGGCTGGCAGCATACAGGTCGCGGCCGCAAGCCCGACAAAGTTCTACACCCACGACAGCGCGACCGGCGACAACGTCCAGATGGAAATCCATATAATGAAAGCGCCGCAGAGCTTGGTCGTCTCGTCCGTCGGATGCAAGGTCAACGACTGCCTCGAGTCAGGTATGCCCTGCTCGGCAAGCTGCAGCATCAGCTGCGCTAAGCAGGCTTCGGCCAACCCGGACATTTACAACTCGACGTGCACCATGAACTTCAAGATACAGGGCTATGACGTGCTCCAGAACTACAGCATCTACCCCGTGTTGAACCATTCACTGACGTACAGCAACGGCACGGGAAGCCCTATATCAAGCATAATAGAAACCAACGCGCCCGTGATATCGGTTGGCTCGCACTGGAAAGGCGACGGCAAATGCGACCCCGACGAGAGCTACGTCACAGCATGCTTTGACTGCGCGTGCCCGGCAGGGCAATATTGCGACTCGTCGAGCACCTTGTTTTTCAGCTCGAATGACAGCTGCAGGCATATTTCAGACCTAAACATAACGCTCGACGAAGTGACATCGACGTCATTTGTGGATTCGAGCATAGGTCACGCCGTCCTTGTTTCCGCGCACATCAACGGCAAGCCGCACGGGCTGGCCGCCTCAGGCGCATGCAGCTTCAACAATTCCGTGGGCGCTCCGCACTGCTCCATGCCATGCTCGGTTGGCGAGAGCGTGTCAGGTTACGACATAAACTGCTCGCTGGCAGTTCCTGTGATTAATTACAAAACGAGCCCATTCTACGACAGCGCCGCAAGGAAGATAACACTGGGCTCAAACAGCTTCACCATAACGCTCGTTTTCAACAACGGCTCGGTCTCGTCGAATGTAAGCACCAATTTCCCGTTGGATAACATCACAATAGACGTGGTGCCGCACTGCGGCGACGGTGCGTGCGACTCCGACATAGGCGAAACACAATCAAGCTGCTGCCTTGACTGTGCATGTGATCCGGGCATGTTCTGCTATGGCGGCACGGAAAACGGCCAGTGCCTGAATAACAGCGCGGTTTCGTTGTTCATCAACAAGACCGACCCTTCAAGCCTTAGCTGCACCATAGCCGAATACAAAGGCAAGTGCCAGTTCGTGAAGCCTGTTGACATATACGCCGACATAGTCAATGTTCCAGTGGGCGCGAGCGTCGTTTCATCCTCGTATGCCATCGGCGGCGAAAGCTACGACATAAACTGCTTCGCGTCGCCAGTCGGGCAGAATGAAAAATACATATGTTCGACCGCGCTGCCCGAGATGGGGGGTGGGGACGGCGGCGCGAGCGTGCAGTTGGAGCTGCTTTTCACGATAAGTTACACGAGCAACGGCACCGTTGAAACGAGAAACATAACAGGGAACACGACCCTCAGCATCAACATGCAGAAGTCGGATGCGGTGCAGTCATGCGAGGAGGCTATGAAAGACGCAAAATCCGCGAAGGACAAGGTTGACAGCAAGAAGAAAAAGCTCAACACCTTCCTTATAATTGCAGGCACGCTCGCGGCACTCGCATCCGCGATGGCCATAGCCTGCTGCATCCCCGCAGATCCGTATTGCGCTTTCGGCTTGAGTTGCCCGCTGTGGGCATTTATAGCAGGGCTCACGATTGCATTGGTGGGCTGCATAGGCAGCAAGCTGAACTCCGCGGTGGAGCAGGCCAAGCAGTCCTTGGCGAAGATCGAGCAGAGCAAGGCGAAGCTCTGCGCGAGCAGCGACCCCGCGAGCATGAAAACCGCCGCACAGAGCTCCAAGGACGCGGGCAAAAGCAGCCTCGGCACGATTCTGAAGGTGCTTTGCGCGGTCGGCATAGTAATTGCT
>CAZCTG010000006.1:0-18440 GCA_964501695.1 uncultured archaeon
TCTCAAGCCCATATTCTTCTGAATTAGGATTGCCTCCTGCCTTCATCAGAAAGAAATGTCCTATTGTCTTTTTTCGGTCAAACATCAAATAGGATGCATCCACCTTGTTTACGGATTTACCGATTGCAGAAAGGAACGACTCGCGCAGTGCCTTGTCGTCATTCCATGGATATGGGCAAAACAAATCCTTTGATTCTGCACCCAGCCGCATTGAGAAATCTTCAAGTGCTGGCGAATCATCTTTGTGAATATTCCTTATTAAGAAATGGCTTTGGTCAGGCAGTTCAAATGAAATATTCATGTTCCAGCAGTCTGGAGTATTTATGTTCACCTTCTTGTAATCCGCCAGCAGACTGCGCAATCTGTTATCTATAGCTTCTGCCATGTATAAAATGAACAAAGAAGATTAAAAAATCACTTCTTGCCCTTGGCCTTCTTCTCTTCCTTCTTGAGCTCCTTCTCCATCTTTATCTCATCGACTTCGAGCCAGACTATGAGCAGGCCTAGCAGGATGAGGAATATCGGTATGACGCCCATGAGGACGGTGACAAAGCTGTCGAGCCATGGCAGCTGCGGTATCCCTGGGATGAAGTGCTTCACCGAGTCCGCGAAGAGCCCCAGGCCTATAGCCAGAAGGACAAGGCCGATTACGACTTTGACTGCCGCACCCATTTGACCACTTTATTATATTGGCTGGCGTCAGATTTAAATACGCAACATCAAAGATTGAGGGTTATGAATAAATATCTTGCCAGCAGGGAAAAGCAGAACACGCTCGCGTGGAGGAAGCAGGGCACTATAACGAGGCTGGAAGGGCCGACCGATCCCGCGAGGGCGAGGCGCCTCGGCTACAAGGCAAAGCAGGGCTTCGTGGTCGTGCGCGTCCGCGTGCCGAAGGGCGGCAGGAAAAGGCCGAAGCCCGCAGGAGGCCGCGTGCCCAAGAAGGCGGGCCGCTTCTTCACGCTCAATATGGGCAAGCGGGTGGTCGCCGAGCAGAAGGCCGAGAGGAAATACCGCAACATGCGCGTCGTGAATTCTTATGAGGCGGGCAGCGACGGCATGTTCAAGTGGTTTGAGGTCGTCCTCGTCGACCCCGCGCTGACAGGCCTTTTCGCGGGCATGCGCGGCCGCTCGTTCAGGGGGCTGACGAGCGCGGGCAAGAGGTCGCGCGGGCTGTCAAGAAAGGGTGTGGGGGCAGAAAAGGTCAGATGACTACATTAAAATCCAGTCATGTTCTCCGTCAACCAACATGCAAATCAGGTTTAAATGCACTGCAACACGCATCTATAATGCAGGCACTTAAACAGCGGCTATCTTTTCACGCTTAAATACCTAACCTTCAAATAAGATACTATGGGCATATTCGACACGATGCTTACGAGCCTTGTGGGCATGGACTTCTTCAGCGTATTGTTCCCCTTCCTGCTTGCGCTGGCCATATTCTACGCCATACTCACGTGGGCTGCCAAGGACAGGCTCGGAAAGGGGCCCATCGGGCTGATTTCCATCATCCTTGCCTTCTTCGTGATGCTCTACGCGAAGCAGATACCCGGCCTGGCGCAGCTGCTCACCATGGGCTCGGGATGGACGCTTGCCATAGCTTCCATAATAATCTTCATAATCATAATATTCGGGCTCTTCGGCATCAAGCTGGAGGAGATGAAGAACAAGTGGGTCGAGGTTATAATCGTACTGGTGGTCGTCTACATAATCGTCGCATGGCTCTGGGGCGGCGCCCTGCCAGGCTTCTTCGTCGGGCTGCCGTGGCTCACCAACAACACCGACATCTGGTCGATAATCCTGTTCATAGTGATAATCGCCATCGCATGGCACTTCCTCAGCAGGGAGGAGAAGAAGGAGGAAGGCGAGGGAGCAGCGAAGGCGAAATAGTCATTCTTTTTTATTCTATCTAGTCAACTTGGAGGGATAAATTGGGGCTTGCAAAACCAAATATTAAGTGATATAAGTAGTGTCCGCCAATTGTTTCTATGAAAGAGACACCAATGAAAAGGGTCAATGTAGGTATAGACTCATCATCAGGTCTTGACTACACTATGGTTATAGCTGGTTCAGAAGGAGATATTAATTGCCTCCATTCTTTGATGATGAATGTGCTTAACAAGAACGGCGTAAAGGTCCCCCATTTCAATGAGATAGATACCGATAAAGTAAAGTCGATGAGCAGAAGTTTAATTGATGTTTTCAAAAAAGCTATAAGAGTTTCATTCGTATTTTTTGAACACAAAAGGCCGATAGACAAGCCAAAGAAACAATATTATTTTGAATATATACCAAGCAAAATCGTTGAGCATCTATGTGACTTTGATAGTAAAAATCGATTAATTCGAATAGACATCCATGATGATTATAGAATTCATAGTCTCAATACAAATGATTTTGTGGATAGTGTTATTAGGTCGCTATCTCGTCAAATGAGCAGAGATGATAAAGGCATTAAAATTCTTGAGGAAGAACATTACAAGGTTTCTAAAATAAGGAGCAGGAATAACAACTATGTCAAGATAAGGGGTTGCTGCGTTAGTCGTGCAGATTCTAAAAGTGTGAATATTGCAGATATGTCTATGGGTTATTTCAAGAATTACTCCAATCTCTTTTCAGGCAAGGTCAGACACAGAAAAATATAATTCTCCTTTTGGCGCCCCTAAAGGGGGCAACCAAAGGAGCACAGTCATGGATTAACTGCGAACCTTTATAACACATCCTGAGTTACGCTGATACCAGACGATACCTCAAGACATTTGGTTCTAAATATTAGTTTAAAACCAAAGGTTTAAAAAGGTTATTTTTAAACCCTTTATAAGCATTTTTCCTTACGCAAACAACAATCTCATTTTTCCGTGTTTGGAACCAGCGCGCTTACCTGCCCTTGGTTTCCTTGAAGGACTTGATGGCATCCGACAGCGAGCGCAGCGACTGCATCATTGGCGTCATTGAATCCTTCATCGTGCGCTCCACGGCCTCCATCCGGGAGCTGACTTCGGCCATGCCCTGCTTGTAGCCTTCTATCTTGTCCGTTATCTCTGCTATGTCCCCACGCCGCTCGCCCTGCACGCGGTTCAGCGCCTGCTGCAGGTTGTTCATGCGCACCGTGATTTCCTTCAGCCTGTCACCCATGTCGTCGACACGCTTCTCGAGCGCGCCCATACCCTCCTCGACGATGCCTTCCGCTATCTCCTCGAACTCGCGGCGGGACTGCATGCGCTGCTCCTTGGACGCGGGCTTGGCTGCGGGCGCTATGGGTTCCATCTCCTCCATCTCGGTCTTCTCTGCGGGCAATGGCGGTGCTGGGGCAAAAGCTGGTTTCCTTGGCGGCGGCGCAAACCCCGGGAATCTTGGCAGCTCCAGCTCGTTGGCCGGGCCCTCCTCCATGAACGGTGGCTCGCGCGCCTGTGCCGGCCTTGGAAGCTGCTCTTCATCCCCCTCACCGAAAACCAGCCTCCGCTCCCTTCTCTCCGGCCGTGATTCGAATCTTGCAGGCTCGGGCGGGCCAAAACCCCTCGCCGGTGCCGGCGGCGCAGTTCGCGACGGACGGACGGCGCTTCGGAGCGCGTCCTTCATCGCTGCATCGACCTCTATGGGCGAGTAGCCTTCGGAGCGCAGCGTCCTTATTATCTCGGGCTCCGACATTCCCTGCGCGGAAAGCGAGGCCACCCTGTCGGGGGGTATCTTGCCGTGGATGTCAACCTCGGGCAGGGAAGGGACGGTTTCCTTTTTCCTGCCTATGTGAATCTTGGGCATTTTCATCAATATCAACCGTTATATAATATTGTGAAAGCTCTGCTATATAATCATTCCTTCTCCGTGGCTTCCTCTATCATTCGCTCGGCCTCTTCCCTCGTCACGAAGTCTGACTTCAGGGGGCTGTAAATCTCTATGAGCTGCTCAAGCTTCTTTATCTCCGATGCGGGCGCGAACCGCTTCATCCCCTTCACTATCTCGCCCAGCAGGGATTCCATCCTTGAGACCTTGTCCTCAGCCCTGGCAACCTTCGCCCCCAGCTCTGTCACCAAAGCATTGACGGCCTTCCTCTGCTCCATCGCGTTCTGCTCGATGGCGGCCGTCCTTGACTTGAGGATGTTCAGCTCCTGCTCTATGACGCGCAGCCTCCTCGTGTCTGCGTTGACCCTGCCTATGAGGTCGTTGATGACGGACTGCACCGTGCGCCTCGGCTGCTGCCTCGCAAGATTTGGCATACGAATTCACCTTATGTTTTGTTAGGGCTCGCTTGTTTCCATTGGCTAA
Source organism: uncultured archaeon (assembly GCA_964501695.1). Lineage (GTDB taxonomy): Archaea > Aenigmatarchaeota > Aenigmatarchaeia > QMZP01 > QMZP01 > VGIZ01. Next base: position 4,264 of record CAZCTG010000006.1, read on the forward strand.
TGCGAGGGACTAACTTTATTATTATTTAACATTCAGCCCCTAATAAGTTATTATAAAAGGGTGCATGCCGACCGTTTCTGAGACGCGGTCTCAGAACGTGCCTGAGCTGCAAAACAGCTCAGTGCACTCAGTCGGCGAGTGCTTTTCTTGGGGATTGGATGGCGGGCGATTACCAGTACAGCGAAGACGACATGAAGCTCAAGATAAACTGCCTGGGCTACATCTACGGGGCCAACCTTGAGGACTACCCCGACTGCATGGCCAGGGTGATTGACACCGTGCTCGAGGTCAAGAAGGTGGTGAGCATAACGCTCGCTAAGGAGCGCGAATACGAATACGACTACGAGCAGACCAAGATGATAGTCGAGGTCGCGGGCGTGCTCGACTTCATAACAAAGGAGAACCTTGTTGCCAAGGCGGGCATGATTTTCAGGCGGTACCAATGGGCGTACCCGGAATGGAACGCGCGGCTGCAGCACATATGTTTCGAGCTGCTCCGCCGCGACCCCGTGGGCGCGTACGTGGAGCTCCTCAGGGAGATGCGCTTCATAAGGGTCAGGATGAAGTCGGCGACGTCAAAGGAAGCCTACTCCGCGCTGCACAAGTATCTGGTTGACGTGCTTGGCGTCGTGAAGGACAGGCTGGAAGCCACCAAGCTCATAGCGCTCGCGAAGTCGAAGGCTGCGGGCTACCACGTCGGCGACAGGACGGTGTACAGGCAGATTTTCTCGCCCATGGTGAGGCCAAATTTCATGCTCACAAGGTACATGATAGTGCCGCCCGAGGGCGGCAGGAGCGTGGACAGGTACATGGTCGGCGACGCGCAGGTGGAGATTTACAAGATGCCGAGCACAGCCGAATACTTCTACCACATACTGCCGCCGGAATTCAAGCTGCCCGACGACAAGTACGCCGTGCTTGACCAGTCGAGGATGTACATGGCAACCCACCAGCCCAAGACGGTCGAGTTCGTGCGCTCCAAGCACATCAGGGACGTATTCTTCAACATAGGCAGGGACATGCTGAGGGACGTCGCTGAGAAGAACGGCGTGCACATGAAGTCAAGCGAGCTTGAGCAGCTCGCCAGCATATTGACGAGATACACCGCCGGGCTGGGCGTGCTTGAAATCCTGATGAACGACGACAGGGTGCAGGACATATTCGTGAACTCACCGATAGAACGGCAGCCCATTCTGGTGTTTCACAGCGACTTTGAGGAGTGCAGGACCAACCTTATACCGACGCACGAGGATGCCGAGGCGTGGGCCACGAGGCTGAGGATAGAATCCGGCAGGCCTCTTGACGAGGCGAACCCCGTCCTCGATGCCGAAATAAACGTCACGGGCGGCAGGGCCCGTTTTGCAGTAATTACTAGAAGCCTCTCGCCAGAGGGTTTGGGCTTCGCCATCAGGAGGCACAGGGACAGGCCGTGGACGCTGCCGCTTTTCATAAAGGGCGGCATGCTCGACCCGCTGGCTGCTGGGCTGCTTTCCTTCCTCGTTGATGGCTCGGTAAGCATACTGGTAGCGGGCGGCAGGGGCGCAGGCAAGACCTCCATGCTGGCGGCTCTCATGCTGGAGTTGCTGCCAAAGGTCCGCGTTGTCACAATCCAGGACACTTTGGAGTTGCCGGACAGCAAGATGCGCGATTTGGGCTACAACATAGAGAGCCTGAAGTCGCGCTCGGTCATCACGCGCGTGGAGACGGAAATGCCCGCCGACGAGGCGCTGAGGACGGCGCTGCGCCTCGGGGACTCGGCGCTGATTGTCGGCGAAGTTAGGAGCGTTGAGGCGCGCGCGCTTTACGAGGCCATGCGCATCGGCGCGCTCTCCAACGTGGTTGCAGGCACCATACACGGCGAGTCAGCTTACGGCGTCTATGACAGGGTGGTGAACGACCTTGGCGTCCCGCCGACATCATTCAAGGCAACCGACATAATACCCATCTGCAAGACGCTTCGTTCGGCCGACGGCATGCACAGGTTCAGGCGCATGACGGAGATAACCGAGGTGCGCAAGGACTGGGAATCCAATCCGCTGAAGGAAAACGGCTTCGTCAACCTCATGGAATACTCGGGCAAGACCGACAGGATGAAGCCGACCGACACGCTCGTGAACGGCGAATCGGCCGTGCTCAACCGCATAGCATCTTATGTTAAGGAGTGGTCAGGCGACTGGTCCGCGGTCTGGGACAACATACAGCTGCGCGCCAAGATAAAGCAGGCCATGGTGGACATGGCCGACAAGCTGAAGAAGCCGGAGCTGCTGGAGGCGGAATGGGTCACGCTGTCCAACTCAAAGTACCACCTCATCGTCGAGCAGCTCAGGAAAGAGGCAGGCGCGGCCGAGCCCCAGCAGGTCTACGAGCAGTGGGTCACATGGTTCAAATATGCTGCAAAAAACGTGTAGCAGATTTTCCGTTGCCAAGGACATGGCGCTTGGTTGGTTCAAAGCAGCTTCAAAGAGGGTTTAGGCTGCTTTTCCGTCGCCAAAGGCGAGCATTGGTTGCCTGATTGAGCTGCTGCCAGGACAGCCTGAGCATATTTATCCTTAATGAAGGACAATATTACTAAAAGAAGGGTTAGTTATGTCCAGCTTTAGCGTAATAATCAACTACGTGGCATGGTACATCTTCATGTTCATATCAGTGACATGGCTGCTCATACTGCTGCGGAACAGGAACAACATGAAGAACATGGGCGAGAACAACTCATGGTTTCCGAAGGTTTCGGTGATAATACCCGCATACAACGAGGAGCGGTACCTTGCCAAGACAATAGAATCAATGCTGAACCTTGACTACCCGCGCAGGCTGCTGGACATAATAGTGGTCAATGACTGCTCCAAGGACGGGACGAAAGACATAGCGGAATCCTACAGAGGAGCTGGCGTGCGGGTGTTCAACAACAGGAAAAACATGGGCAAGGCGGCCTCGCTCAACAGGGTGCTCCCGCTGTGCAAAGGCGAGCTCATCGCATGCATAGACGCAGATTCCACGGCCGAGCCTTCCATACTGAAGAAGATGACCGGCTATTTCAGCAACCCGAAGGTCGCAGCGGTGACGCCCGCCCTCAAGATAGAGAACCCGAGGAACATACTGGAGAAGGCACAGCACGCCGAATACATACTGAACATCTTCCTCAGGAAAATGCTCGCGCTGTTCGATTCCGTGCATGTGACGCCCGGCGTGTTTTCGCTTTACAGGAAGAAGGTTCTGCTCGAGGTCGGCGGCTTCGACAAGGACAACCTCACCGAGGACATGGAGATAGCGCTGCGCATCCATCAGGCGGGCTACAGCATAGAAAACAACCTGAAGGCAGTTTCATACACAGCATGCCCTGAAAAGATAGGCGAACTCTACAGCCAGCGCGTGCGCTGGTACAGGGGCGGGCTGCAGAATGCGATAAAGTACAGGCACATGCTTTTCAACAGGAAGTACGGCAACCTCGGCATCTTCTTCCTTCCGTTCAACCTGATAATAATCATAGCTATAGTCGCCATCTTCTGCCTGCTCCTGCTGAGCTATGCACAGAGCGCGATTAGTTACATATGGAGGTTCAACCTCGTGGGCTGGGATGTGATAGGCATGGTGCCGAAGGAAATGACCGTAGCAGGCACTGCCAACACCATCTGGATTTACGTGCTGAACACGCCGATGACGCTCTGGGCGCTTGGCGTGCTGATGTCGCTGCTGCTCATCTACCTCAGCTATAACGTGACCGGCGAGAGCCTCAGGGAGAGCCGTCTGAACTATCTGATATACGTATTTATCTTCCCCTTCATTTACATGATATTCTGGGCTGTCGCTCTTTTCAGCGAACTGCTTGGGAAGAAGAGGAAGTGGTAGGCGATGGGTAGCAAGCCTCTAAAGGAGCTTAATGCGGGCATAATAATCTCGGCATTGGTGATATCGGCCATAATGTTCGGCGCGGGCATGTTCGTCGGCTACGGCATGAACCAGGAAAAGCTCAGTTCACTGGAAAGCAACATCAACAGCATCGTGGGTGACGTGCAGAACTTCCAGCTGCAGTTCCTCTCCTTCGACGTGCTCGGCGCCAATGCCACGTGCCCGCTGCTGGAATCGACGCTGTCCGAAATAAACAAGAAGTCCTACGACATAGGCGGCAAACTCACGTCATTCGGCATGGAGGGAGAGATACGCGACGAAAGCGATTACCTAAGGACAAAGGTCCAGTATTCGCGCCTGCTCACAAACTACTGGCTGCTGGCAGAGAAGCTGAAGTCCGCCTGTAATACCAATATAGACACCATTGTGTATTTCTATACCAAAGACTGCAAGCTCTGCGACGATCAGGCTTTCGTCCTCTCGTACCTGAAGAACAGATACGGCGAGAAGCTGCTTATTTTCACGCTTGACGCGGACATGGACGAGCCATCCGTGAAGACGCTGAAGAATTACTATAGCATCACCGAATATCCTGCGCTCATAATAAACGGCAAGCCACACACCGGCTTCGTTTCACAACAGGAGCTTGAAGGCATGCTCAACCTCGGCGTGGTGGTGGGTTGAATGGGCAAGTTCTACATAACCACGGCCATTGACTACGTCAATGCGAAACCCCACGCGGGCCATGCATATGAGAAGATATGCGCGGACATAATCGCGCGCTGGCACAGGCTGGCAGGAGAGGACGTGTTCTTCCTAACAGGCACCGACGAGAATGCGCAGAAGAACGTGCAGGCCGCGCGCGCGGCCAAGACAGACGTGAAGAGCTTCATCGACAGGAATGTCGAGATGTTCAAGCACCTGTGCAGGACCCTCGGCATAAGCAATGACGACTTCATACGCACCACTGAGCCGAGGCACGTCAGGACATCGCAACTCATGTTCAAGAATGCCATGGAAAACGGCGACATATACAAGGGCGAATACTCGGGCTACTACTGCCCCGGCTGCGAGGCGTATAAGACCGAGAAGGAGCTGGTCAATGGTAAATGCCCTGAGCACGACAAGGTCGAGTGGATGAGCGAGGAAGCCTATTTCTTCCGGTTGAGCAAGTACACAGACAAAATCAGGAAGCTCGTCGCAGGCGGCTTCATACAGCCGGCGGCATGGAGGAACGAGATAAAGGAGAGGCTGAAAGAGCCATTGAAGGACCTCTGCGTGAGCAGGTCAAACCTAAACTGGGGGATAGAAGTGCCCGGAGACCCCAGGCACAGGATTTACGTCTGGTTCGACGCGCTCATCAACTATGTTTCGGCGCTTGACTATCCCGGCGGCGAGAAGTTCAGGAAATACTGGCCCGCCGACGTTCATCTCATAGGCAAAGGCATCAATTTTTTTCACAGCGTCATATGGCCTGCCATGCTCATGAGCGCAGGAATTGAGCTGCCGAAGCATGTGGTCGTGCATGGCTACGTCAACGTGGCAGGCAAGAAGATGAGCAAGAGCTTGGGCGCGGTGGTTGACCCGATAGAAATTGCGGAGAAATATGGTGCAGACCAGCTGCGCTACTTACTCATGCGCGACGTGCCGTTCGGCGGCGACGGCGACTTCTCGGAAGATGCGCTGGCCGCGCGCATAAACGGCGAGCTCGTTTCCGACGTAGGCAATCTTGCCTACAGGGTGCTCACGCTGGCAGAGAGGTTCGACGGCAAGATAAGCGGAAAGCCGGAACTTGAAAAAAACCTGAACCTTGTAAAAATCAGAAAGCACATGGAAGCATACGAGCTCCACCTTGCCCTTGAGGAAATACTGGTGTTCGTGCGCGCGTGCAACAAGTACATCAACGACAACAAGGTCTGGGCGCTAGAGGGCGCGGAAATGGCCAACGCGCTATACAACCTGCTCGAATCGCTGCGCATCATAGCAGTTCTGCTGTCACCGTTCATGCCGGGCGCCGCAGAAAAACTGAACAAACAGCTGGGTGTCGAGTCTGGCTTGCTGAAGGATTGCAAGTTTGGGCCATGGAAGGGCAATCCCAAGAAGGGTGCGATGCTGTTCAGGAAGATTGAATGATGGTTGGCATGAATGACGGACTTACAAAGTTTAAGGAAGGTACAGGCAAAAAACCTGAAACTTTGCATGTTGGATGCAGACGTGGTTTTAATGAAAGCAAGAGCTTTGGCGTGAATGGTTTTTACTTCGACACGAATTCTGTCTTTCCATGGTTTAAAAACAAGCGAGATGGCATTGAAGAGCCAAAAATTATGCGTCTTTTGATAGCTCAGAAAAAATTTGCCTCGTATCTCGTTAAAGAAGAAATATTCAAAGAATTTGGAACCTTTTTTGGGCAAAGATTTGAGAGCATATGGAAAGAATTCATGAAAAAGATGAATTTCTTGCCTCTGGAAGAATATAAATTTGTTAAATCCAGAAACATTAACGACAAAGAGTATGATGAAGAGCATTATAGATTATGCAAAGAAAATGGGCTTATCATGATAACTTTTAATGAAACAGATTTCCAGAAACCCGATATTGAGGTATTGACAATTGTAGGCCTTCTGAAGAAAATACAGGATTTATCCTAAACCCCACACCGCACTTATTCTCACGGCGAAATAAAGCACCAGAACTAATCTTTATAAACTTATATGTATATATTTATAAGGCAGTTCTGCAAATAAGTAGTATTGATTTTGCAGGTTGTTTGCTGTTGGGTGGGAATTTTGGACAAGAAGGGTCTGGTCGGGCTGGGCACGTTGGAACACAAAAAGGCTGGTAATAAATGCAAAATAAACGGGAGCAGTGGTTGGGTAGGAGGAAAACCTATGCACTACCCAACATTGGAAACAGTGATGATGGTGGAAGAAACCATCAAGAGGATAGGTCCAGCTACGCTAAGTCAGATACATCGCTCGACAGAGAGGCAGGTTATGTGGGGCACGCTGAAAATGATAGCGGACTACTTGGAGAGCAGGAACATGATAGCAACAGACAGGGAAGGGAAGATAGTCTGGATTTTCAACCCGAAGCTCGTAGCGAAATACAGGAAAAGGAAAGACCTTGAATGGCGCGGATAATGTTTGCGAGCCAGAAAGTGAAGGAAGATTACGAGAAACTTAAGAATTCGCAGGAGTATGCTGATTTGTTCAAATTCGTTAGTAGGGCATTGGTTGATATAGAGCGCGACCATCATTGCGGCATACAGATGCAGAGAAACCTGATACCTAGGGAATACATAAGGAAATACAAGATAGACAACCTATGGAAGTATGATTTGCCCGGAGCTTGGCGCCTCTTATATTCTGTTGCCGGCGACAAGATAGAAGTGATGGCCATAATCCTTGAATGGCTGGACCATAAGAATTACGAGAGAAAATTCGGCTATAGGACGAGATGAAATAGGCGAAATGCTTTTCAAGAAGATAGACAATAAATAAAGCTATGAACTTGTCCTTGGGGCTGCACCACCTGCATCTCAGGAAAAGGATTCACCAAAAGAAGGAGAAATACCCAAGCCCCGACAAATGGAAGCGCAGGTTCGACAAGCTCATTTACGTAGTGGGAATAGTCGGCCCGATGATGAGCCTGCCCCAGCTCCTCAAGATATGGGTAGACAGGAGCGCTGCGGGCGTGTCTGCGATATCATGGGGCGCCTTCGCCGTGATTTCCCTGTTCTGGCTCTGCTACGGTGCCCTCCACAGGGAGAAGCCCATAATGGTTTCAGCCGGCATCAATTGCACGTTCCAGGCAATCATATTTATCGGCGCGGTGCTGTACGGCGCGGAGCCCTTCGCCGTGTTTTAATGCTTTTATTGCGCGCATCAAATTATGGTCATGTCAATCGAAGATCAGGCGAAATCCCTTGACATCAAGGGCGCCATATCAACGCTCGTAATATCAGCGTTCGGGTTCGTGGCTGCGCTCTTCTGGAGGGATGCCATACAGCAACTGATAGCGGAGCTTGTGCCGCAGGGCCAGGGGCTTTTCTACTCCATGCTGGCCGCAGTCATGGCCACGGTGATAGCGGTCGTGGTCATATGGCTGATAGCGAAATACATGGCCGTCAGCGCTAGGCTGGAGGGCAGGCTGAAGGGAAAGATGAAACCAGCACGCAGAAAATAACCACTTTAACATCACTTTTCTGAAACATATCCTGAAGGTTCGTAAGTGTTTATATAGAACCTCGGACAAAAGGTATAATACTCCGGAAGACCACAACAGGTTGTGGTTATCCCGGGAGGGTAACACAATAGCTAGTATTTATCCTACGGTGGTGACACCACTGAAAATGATGCGTTTAGGGGCAGGAATCGCCCCTGTTGCCTTTGAATTCGTGATTCACGCCTGCGAGAAAACATCTGCAGGTCTTTTGACCTGCAGCAGTCCTTGCAGGCTGCTGAACCAGATGTATGGTGATTGGTCTGAACTGTCCGTTTTGCGGAAACGAGGAAACGAAGGTAACTGACAAGCGGCTTGCTGATGACGGCCGAAATCGTCGTCGCCGTGAATGCACCAAGTGCGGCAAGAGATTCACCACTTACGAGAAGCCGGAAGGCCTGCTGGCAAAGGTTATAAAGCGGGACGGCTCCATGGCCGACTTCGAGAGGGAGAAGATAGCCAGCGCAATATGGGCTGCCGCGCAGGCGGTCGGGGGGCAGGACAAGGAAACATCAGAGCACCTCGCAGACAATGTGGTAGAGAAGCTTGAGGAGAAGTTTGGCGGGGTCACAATCCCGACCGTGGAGCAGGTGCAGGACATAGTCGAGAAGACGCTCGTGGAGGGCGGGCATTACAAGACGGCCAAGGCATACATACTTTACAGGGAGCAGCACAAGAAGCTGCGGGAAACGAAATCGGTCATGGTGGACGTCGTCAATACAATCGGCGAATACCTTGACCAGTCGGACTGGCGCGTCAAGGAGAACAGCAACGAGGCGTTTTCCTTCAGCGGACTGCTTCTGCACACCGCAGGCAAGGTGATGTCTTATTACAACCTCAACCAGATGTACACACCTGATATAGCAGAGGCGCACAAGAAGGGCTACTTCCACATTCACGACCTTTCGCACGGCGTCATCGGCTACTGCTGCGGCCACTCGCTCAAGAACCTGCTCATAATGGGTTTCGGCGGCGTGAGGAACAAGACCGAGTGCAAGCCCGCCAAGCACCTCAGCACAGTCGTGCACCAGATGGTGAACTACATAGGCTGCCTGCAGATGGAATTCGCGGGCGCGCAGGCCTTTTCGTCGGTGGATACGCTGCTCGCGCCATTTGTCAGGGCTGACAGCCTCTCTTTCAAGGAGGTCAAGCAGGCCATGCAGCAGCTGGTCTTCTCGCTGAACATACCGTCGAGGTGGGGATCGCAATACCCGTTTTCGAACATCACATTCGACTGGGCGCCGCCCGAGGACATGAAGAAACAGAAGGCCATAGTCGGCGGCAAGGAGATGCCTTACACCTACGGCGAACTGCAGCCGGAGATGGACATGATAAACAAGGCGTTCCTCGAGGTAATGCTTGAGGGCGACGCCAAGGGCGGTGTCTTCACGTTCCCAATCCCTACCTACAACCTGACCAAGGACTTTGATTGGGATTCCGAGAATGCGAAGCTGCTGTTCGAGCTGACGGCCAAGTACGGCCTGCCCTACTTCCAGAACTACATCAATACAGGGCTCGACCCGCGCTCCATACGCGCGATGTGCTGCCGGTTGAACATCAACCAGAAAGAACTGATGTCCAGGCCGGGCGGCATGTGGGGCCCCGGGGATTCTACTGGGTCAATAGGCGTGGTCACGCTCAACGTGAACAGGCTTGCATATGAGGCGTGCAAGGCGGCGGAGGAGATCAAGACGGACGACCTTCCGGCAAAGGTAAGGGAGGAATATTTCAGCAGGCTCGGGTATTACATGACGCTTGCCAAGAACTCACTGGAAACCAAAAGGGAGGTTGTCGAGAAAAATCTCGCCAACGGACTGATGCCTTACACGAAGCGGTATCTCGGCACGTTCAGGAACCACTTCTCGACTATAGGACTCTGCGGCATGAACGAGGCCTGCATCAACATGCTTGGCAAGGACATAGCCAGCAGCGAAGGCAAGCGGCTGGCCATTGACACGCTGATGTTCATGCGCAACATGTGCCTGCAGTTCCAGAACGAGACAGGCAGCCTGTACAACCTTGAGGCCACGCCGGCGGAGAGCACGGCATATAGGTTCGCCAGGCTGGACAAGCATATGCATCCCGAAATAATAACGTCAGGCGCGGTCGAGTCCTACCTGACCAACAGCACGCAGCTGCCGGTGGGTTACACGGATGACGCCATCACCGCCATAGAACACCAGAACGACATACAGCCGCTTTATACGGGCGGCACGATGTTCCACCTCTTCGTCGGGGAGCGCATAACAGACCGGGAGGCATGCAAGAAGCTGGTGAGGAAGGTCGCGGAGAACACGCGACTGCCCTATTTCAGCATAACGCCGACCTTCAGCGTGTGCCCGGAGCATGGCTACGTCAAGGGCGAGCACTTCAACTGCCCTGTTGAACTTGGCGAAGCAGCCGACAGCGGTCGGCATGAAACACGAATTCAGGAGAAGTCGGTTACGTGCGGAAAGAACTGCGAGGTGTATTCGCGCATAGTCGGCTATTTCAGGCCTGTGCAGAACTGGAACGCGGGCAAGCAGGAGGAGTTCAAGGAACGTCTCGAGTTCAGCGAGGCAAAAACGCTTGCCAACGAAACCAAGCTGGAAAAGCCGATTGAGTGCAAGATGCCCTGACTTCGTCAGGCAGGCCTTGCCGAAGGCAAGAGCCCGTGCTGATTTTCCTCATTTTTAAATTCAACTTCCAACTGTTCTGTGATTATATGGAAATGTATGCACAAGACTCAGACATGAATGGCAGAACCAGCTTCGAATTGGACGATTCCTTTGGGGAAGTGGAGATGTCCGCAATATTGTCCCTTGTCAAGGAAACAGCGAAGGCTCCTATCTTCAACACGACGCTTGGGGGGAGCATATATTCAACGCCCGTCGTGCATGAAGGCATAGTGTATTTTGGTGCCTGCGACAAGAACTTCTACGCAGTCGATGCGGAGACGGGCAAGGAAATCTGGAGATATGTCGCTGAGGGGCTGGTGGTCGGCTCGCCGGCAATAGGCAACGGCGTAGTTTACTTCGGCTCTTACGACTATGGCCTTTATGCCCTGTCCGCAAAGGATGGCAGGTTGTTGTGGAAATTCAATGCTGGCGACATGATATTCTCTACGCCTGCGGTGCATGATAGCACGGTCTATTTCGGCTGCAAGGATGGCAACCTTTATTCGTTGTCAGCTGAAAGCGGAAAGATGCTCTGGAAGTTCGCTACAAGGGATTCCATTGCATCCTCGCCCAAAGTATATGATGATGTGATATACTTCGGCTCGGACGACATGAATTTTTATGCTGTTGACAAGGATGGCGTTGAAGTGTGGAGGTTCAGGGCAAACGGCTGCATAAGCGCGACACCCGAGATATGCGACGGTGTGATTTATATCGGTTCCATGGACCACAGCCTTTACGCGTTATCGCTTGAAGGCAGGATGCTCTGGCAGTTCAAGACAAACGCACCTATAGCGCTCAGGGAGCCGGCCGTGCACGAAGGAAATGTGTATTTCGGCTCCCGCGACGGCAACCTGTACGCGCTGGACGCAGCGAAAGGCAGATTGTTGTGGAAATTCGCCACCAAGGATATGGTCATCACAAAACCCGCCGTGCATGGTGAGAGGATATTTTTCGGCTCCGATGATGGCAACTTCTATGCTCTCACGACCGAAGGCGGGCTTGCATGGAAGTTTGCTGCAAAGGGCATCTGCGCCTCTTCGGCATCAGTCTGTAATACCATCGTTTACTTCGGCTCGTTTGACTGCAACGTATATGCAGTTAATGAGGACACAGGAAAGTTGGCTTGGAAATTCCCAACGTCAATGACCACGCAGTCGCGCATAGAAGTCGAAACTTCGCATCTGCCCAAGTCGGTTCAGGTCGTCTGGACACCGGAAAAAACCGACGAAACCAAGTCATACAAGAACAAGGATTCTGGCATGTCGGATTATGGCGAGTTCTCGGGCGCTTATATTTCCAATAAAAAAAGCGATTACATAAGCGGCAGGAAGAAAGGTTACATAAAATGATTTGGTGATGCTATGTCTTTGCCGATAAAGGGCCTGCAGAAGACTTCGCTGATAGACTATCCGGGCAAGCTGGCGTCCGTGATTTTCGTGGGCGGCTGCAACTTCAGATGCCCGTTCTGCCACAATGCAGAGCTCGTTCTCAATCCTGAAAAGATGCCGGGCATAAGCGAGGAAGAGGTGCTGGCCTTTCTCAAGTCGAGGAAGGGATGGGTCGAGGGCGTCGTCATAACAGGGGGCGAGCCCACAATCCACAGGGAGCTGCCGTACTTCATCGAGAAGGTAAGAGAAATTGGCATCCCCGTCAAGCTGGACACCAACGGCACGAACAACGTCATGCTGCGCCAACTCATCAAGGCGGGATTCCTTGACTACATAGCGATGGACATCAAGGCACCACCTTCCAAATACGAGGCAGCCGCCGGAATGTCTGCCGCATCCGCGGCTGGTTTGAGCTGTGGGCTGATTGACATAAAGGAAAGCGTCAAGGACATAATGAGTAGTGGGCTGAAATACGAGTTCAGGACGACCGTCGTGCCGAGGCTTCACAAGGAGGCGGACATCATCGAGATAGGGCAATGGCTGAAGGGTGCGGACAAGTTCGTGCTCCAGCAGTTCAGGCCCATGACGCCCATAGATACTGACTACAGGATAGAGAAGCCGTATCCGCGCGCCAAGCTCGACGACTTCGCCGACAAGCTGCGGCCTTTCATAAAGCGCGTCGAAGTGAGGTTTTGATGAACGCAACGCTTTTTTGCAACGAATCAAGTCCGCCAGCAGTATGTCTTTTCAAACTCTAGATAGTCACCGCCTGATTAGAGCCATCAGCCAGCAAACAGCCATTTTAATCCCCATCTCGCGGGATTGATGTTTTATAGACAAATGCTCAACAGGTTAGTATGAAAATCATACTCGCGTCGCAGTCGCCCAGAAGGAAGAAGTTGTTGGAGCAACTCGGCTTGGATTTTGACGTCGTTCCAAGCAATTGCGATGAAAAGTCCGTAAGGGAGAACGAGCCGTCAACGCTCGTGAAGAAACTCGCCGTGCTGAAAGCCAGCTCTGTCGCAAGCACGCTGGGCGGCGGCCATTTGGTCATAGCTGCGGATACCGAGGTGGTTTTCAGCGGCAAGGTGATAGGCAAGCCAAAGGACAGGGGGGACGCGCTTAGGATGCTGCGGATTTTTTCCGGAAAGAAGCACGATGTCTACACCGGGATCTGCGTCATGAACACATCGAACGGCAAGCTACTTGAAGGGGTTGAACACAGCATCGTGCATTTCCGCAGCCTTGCCGAGGACGAGATAAGCATGTACGCGTCCATGGATATGGCGCTTGGTTGCGCTGGGGCATATGCCGTCCAGAGTGAGCCCAGCCCTGTCGCCGGCGTAGAAGGCTCTTACACCAACGTGGTGGGGCTTCCGACTGAGAAGTTGCTGCCAATGTTGATGGAGAATGGCATCAGGATACAGCCTAAGTTGAATGCCGTAAAATTCCCGACAGGTTTATAAGCCAACCGTTGCTGAATATCTTCTATGCCAAAGCCAACGATAGACAGCGCCAAGTGCACGGGATGCGGCGGCTGCGTGCAGGTATGCCCCGCGAGCGTATTCAAGATGAAGGCCAAGAAGGCGGCCGTTGCCAACGCAAAGGACTGCATAGGATGTAGGGCCTGCGAGGCTTCGTGCGCGGCAGGCGCGATAAAGGTAGAGGATTAGGGTGATTCTATGCCAGCAAGGAAGAAAGCACACAGCAAAGGCAAGGCGAAAGTTAATCCCTCGCATAAATCAAGCTCAACAAGCGAGTCCGTTAACAAGGATAAGGCGATAACTGGCGACATGACACTTGGCGAGCTCGTCGCAAAGCACCCAGAGGCCGTTGACGTGATGCTAAAGCACGGCCTTCACTGCGTGGGCTGCCATATGGCCGCGCACGAAACCATAGAGCAGGGCGCGCTGGCGCACGGCATGGACGCCAAGGCCATAGGAAAGATGCTCAAAGAGATGAATTCTTCCACGAAGTAGACCTGATATTAATCGGCGTTAAATTTATATACTACGGCTGCTTATTTTAACAGTGATAAAGATGCCAACGACCATGCCGCACG
>CAZCTG010000007.1:0-17906 GCA_964501695.1 uncultured archaeon
CCCTTATCTTGAGCATCTGTTCCGCGTCGATGGTTTCGGATATGACCACCTTGTCAACCTTGCCCTTCTCGCCGTGCCTTATGACTATCGAGGTGTCGCGCTTGTTCTCTATGTCTGACGCGAACTCCTCGCCTGACAGGAACCTGAGCGGCGAAACCTTGCCTATGAGCACGGAGTCGAACTCGACCGGAGTCTCGGGGTTGATGATGCCGTCCTCGTCGAGGTTCTTGTACGCTTCCTCTCCGCGGTGGCCCTTCACCCCGGGCTCGGGCAGCATTATCTCGTCCTCCTGCCCGCCCCAGTAGCGCTTCTTTTTCGTCTCGTACGTCCTGTAGTAGAACGACCTGAACAACCCGCGGTCGACGGAAGACTTGTTGAGCACGACCGCGTCGTTCATGTTATATCCGTCATAGCACATGATGGCAAGCACTATGTTCTGTCCTTCCGGATACCCTTTCATCATGTCGCAGAGGTGCGTCGTCACCATCGGGCTCTGCGGGTAGGAGAGGCTGTTAAACTTGGTGTCCATCCTCAGCAGGAAGTTCGTGGCGGGCAGGCCTATGCTCTGGCCGACCATCTTGGCGCCGTAATTTATCCTGTCCCCCCTGTTGTATTCTGGATATGGAATCATTGCAGCGGAAACTCCAAGTATCGCTGACGGGTCTATCTCCATGTGCGTATGGTCCTTTTCAAGCGACGCCTCGTCTATCGCTATCAGCGTCTTCTCCTCCTCCATTGCGTCGAGGTATTCCACAATACCCTGCTTGACGAGGTCGTTCCATGCCAATGTCCCCTTCCTCAGCTTATCCGCAATCGCGGGGGTGAGCCTCGGCTTGCCGTTCTCGACTATTATCAGCGGGCGCCTGACCCTTCCGTTCTCTGCCAGTATCCTAACCTCATTGAACTCCGGATAGAACGCTATGTTTATCTGGTCCGTCAGCAGCCCCATCCTGCGCTTCTTCCTTATCGCGTCTACGAACGCCTCCGCGTCGGCCGTCTGGCCGACGTACTTGCCGTTGAAGTAGATGTCCGGTTTGTCCTTTGCCTGCGCTTTTTGCGTCATATTATTACCCTGCGTTAAGCCCTCCAACCATGAAAACATCTGCAGGTTATAAGACCTGCAGTAGTCTTTGGTTGGAGTAGTCCTTCTCTCTTCCCGATTCATGCCTTTTCTCGCAGCTGGTGAAGCTGCGAACCGAACCGCTTGCTGACTAACCGCTTTGTTTGCTTGGTGAACGCGGTAGTTAACTTTATGTCAATCTCACGCCTTGCCTGTCACGGCCGACAGTATGCGCTCGGTTTCCTTGGCGCTGAGGCCGGGCGTTATCTGCGTGAGCATGGCTATGTGCTTCCTAAGCCCGATGGACGAGCCTTCAGGCGTCTCGGCGGGGCAGAGCCTCCCCCATTCCGTCGGGTGGACCTGCCTCGCCCTGAAGTGCTCCTGCGTCGACGTCAGCGGCGAGACTATGCTCCTAAGGTGGGACACCGTCTTGATGTACGAGCTCCTGTCAAGGCGCTGCGACACGCCCGTCCTGCCGCCTATCCAGTTGCCCGTAGCCAGCGACGATATTATCTGCTTCGTGACCGCATCTGCCTCGACGATGCCCTGTATGCTCGGGTGCTTGCCGCGCTTTATCAGCTTCTGGTAGTTGTAAGTCATCTTCGCTATCAGCCCCCACCTTCCGAGCAGTATGCTCCTGAAGAGCTGGCCGAGCAGCTCGCCCGACATCAGCAGCCTCTTGTTCGCGTAGTGGTCTATGTCGTCGTCGGGTATCTTGCCCATCGCCATGAGTATTATCTTCTCCGTTATCTTCGCCAGCACCTCTGCCTTGTCCAGCCTGTTCTTGGTATCCTGGCCCACGTGCGGGAGCAGGTAGCGGTCGAGTATCTGCTTGACGCGCTCGTCCCTGTAGTCGTCGGCCACGCGCAGCTTCTTGCCGATTATGTCAATCGCCTCCTTCGTCGTGGCCGCCTCCTCCTGGTACAGGTTCACGTAAAGCTCGTTCAGCACCGCGGGGTCGGATGATATCCTGTCGCAGATTTCCTTGTCCGTTTCGAGGCCCAGCGCCTTGAGCAGCGTCACAACGGACAAATTTCTCAGGTTGGCGAAGGATATCGCTATCTCGCCGTCGGCCTTCCTCTCCATCAGGTGGCGCTGGCGGAAGCCTGACTTCTCCGAGTTGAGCCTGACCATTATCTCGCCCCTGCTCTTCTCGTAAATCGGCTTGTTGGGCGCGATTTCCTCGATGAGCACCACGGCGCGCTCGGTGCCGTTGACTATGAAGTAGCCGCCGGGGTCGTTGGGGTCCTCGCCCTTTTCAACCAGCTCTTCCGGGCCCATCCCGAACGTGGAGCATATGTTCGACTTTATCATGACCGGCATGTCGCCTATGTAGACCTTCTCGGGCTTGTCCTGTATGCCGTTGACGACGGGTGTTATCGTGACCCACACCGGCGCGGCGTACGTGAGGTTCCTTATCCTCGCTTCGTTTGGGAAGACCGGACTGCTCCTCTCCTTGCTCCTGACCGAGCCGTCGGCCTCCTTGATGTGCGGGCTGCCGATGTCCACTTGGCCGAACTTCAGCTTGAACTCGCCAGCCTCGGGATTGAGCTGTATAGAATCAATCTCTTCGATTATGTTCTGCATGCCGAACTTTATGAAATGGTTGTAGGACTCTATCTGGAACCTCACCCAGCCGTTGTCCTTCTCAAAGCTCTGCAACACTTCAGCGAACGTCATCTTACCACTCAATACTACCCGCTGGTCCAAAAGGATACAAAGCGGGATTTAGGGTTCATGGAACCCATTATCATGATGCAAGGCCGGATACACTTCGTATTTTGGTCCAGCCTGCTTATTTATCTTCACCCTTCCGCGCACACAAACTGCTCCTTCCTCGGCATTTTGCGCTTTTCTCTTGGGGCATGACCTTTCATCCAATGCCCTGCTTTGAGGCCAATCATCAGCCAAACTCGTTGGCTGCCCGAACGGAGGACGGCTGGATTTCCGGTTTGCGCCGTCTAGCCGGCGATGACCAAGCGGTAATACACCGACTCGCCGCCTGTCTCCGACTTCCTGAGTATCCTGAGCACGTCGCCCTTCTTGGCGCCGATTTCCTTGCATACGGGGTCGCTGTCCAGTATCTTCGGAAGCTGCTCCTTGGACGCGCCGAACGTCTCCAGCACTTCCTTCGTTTCCTCCTTCGTCAGCACCTCGTGTTTCGGCACCAGCTGGTGCGCCGAAGCCGTGAATTTCTGCGCCATACTAATCCCCTATTAATGAAATTTCTTCCAATGTTGGATATCTCTTCTCACGTCTAGCCCTTTCAAGGGTCTCTATTCTTGCCATTGAAGTTTCATTGAAAAGTATTTCTGGGTATATTTTTTCCATTACAGGAACAACATCATTCATGATTCTCATGTATTCTCTTGCGTGTTGCCCGAGGCCATTGTTAAATGCGTCTTTTGTAAGCGCAAGCACTGTTTCGGACGGTATAATCATATCACCCATAATAATTCCATTCTCCTTTGTGCTAAGGCCAGCTATGGTGCGAGCGGATTCTACAACATCCGCGCCTATCTGCGCGGCTCTGAATTCATGGGGACCTACAAGGAATGCATCCAAATTTCTTTCAACTATTTCCAGTTTCCCGGCCGCTTCCATCTCATCAACATCAAAACCAGCCAATTTCAGAGCAGCTTTGTATATGTTAACGTATTTGTATTCAACAACAGCATCTGCCTTATCCCCGAATCCTCTGAAAGCTTCTTCAATCGAAAATATTCTATCCTTTGGATAAATATGACGGAATTGTGTTGGTTTGCCGAGAAATGCGATTATCTCAAAGCCAGCTTTACCAGCATAATAACGCATGGCTTCCCTTAGCTGATTCCTGTTTTCGGGTGTGTAACCAACCTTGAACCTTGGGTCCTGCAGTGCTTCCATTATGATGCTTTCATCCGCTCCATTCAGTATTATATCAAAACCTATGGTCACAGCGCCTGCTTCGCCTCTCAAGGCGCGCCTTCTTGCATCGTGCGGTGATATTGCTTTTATGAAATAATCTCCGTTAATTGGTGTCGTCATGTATATAATTGATGGCTGATTTTCCTCCATTTCCATGCCGGTGAGTGGTTCCCCTGTGACACCGTTTATTAGGTTAAGGCCGCCTGCTTTTTTGGGCAGACATGTTATTTTATACAAGCTGCCTTTCGCTCCCTCTTCCCTGCAACCCTCGATTGCCGCTCTCAGTTGTTCTGCTATGCTATAAGTTGCCATACTTCATTCCCTCATTATATCGACTTTCTTGATGTCCCTGGACTTCTCAAGCTCGCCCTTCAGCTTGTCCATGTCCCCGTTAGCCTCGGACGTGTCAATTATGACGTCCCACTCCGCCGCCTTGCCTTTCTGTATCGTCCTGCTTTCGCTCATTATTATGTTCACGTTGTGCGCTGCGAGGGAGTCAGCGATGTGGGCGAGGCTGCCCGGAACATCGTTCATAAGAATCCTCATCTCCGCCGTCTTGTCCCTAACAAGTGGGAGCATCCTGACCTGGCTCTTGTCGTGGTCAGGTATGATTATTATCTCTGTGCCGTCATCGGCGCCCAGCATCTTGCGTATGTGTATGGGTATGAGAATCCTGCCCTTGGAATCCACCCTTGTTATGTTTGAATTGCGCATGCCTATACCGCCAGAATCCCAGTGGTTCATGGGCCAAGTCCCACAGCCTTCCCACCGAAAATTGTTATTATAGTATAGTACAAGGGTATTTAAAGATTTTTAATGGGCCCGCTGGGATTTTCATGCGCCGAATTTCCTTGAATTCGTGCCTTGGCAGGCGAAGCCTGCCTTAGTATTTTGAACCCAGGACTCCCCGGTGCCTTCTGTCACGGAACCCTTTGTTTCCGTTTTCCGTGAACGCTTTTTCACGGAGATTATGGAAAAGGGTTCTCAGCATGCTTTTAATTTGACATTAAAAGCCGGGTGCTCTACCAGATTTCTCACCTTCACGTTCTTCGTGAACGTTCTTGCGGAAGCGCCAGCTCCCGTAAGAAGGTTCTGAGCTACGGGCCCATTATTTGATATTGGTTACGCTGATTAGAATAAATACGCCCAGACCGGGATTTTCCAACCCATTCGTCTTTCCGTGAACGCTTTTTCAGCCAGATGGCCGAAAAGGGTTCTTTGAACCCGGGTCAGAGCCGTTCCGTATCTTTTCCGTAAACGTTTTTTCAGCAAGTTCCCGGAAAAGGGTTTGACAGGGCTCTATGCATAGTCCGAAAACGCATCTGCGCAACGTTAGACCGCTACACTATCTGGGCAATGCTCTGATGCTTTTGATTGTATTCTATTAATATAGCTATTTTAAACGCTTGGCATAAAATAGAATTATGGCCGAAGGCGTCACATGGCTTGGCGGATTGTTCTTCATACTTGCCATAATACTCTTTGTTGCTGCCTATTTCCTGCAAAGCTATGGCATTGGCTTGTTCGGGTTGGCCTCGATAATGATTGCAGTCATCCTTCTGCTCTATGCCGGGACGAGGGGATAGGATATAGCAACCAGCTGCTGCCAGCGGCTTCTGCTTGTTATTTCTTTGGCTGATGATTTGGCATCAAAGGCAACGCATTTGAAGGAACATCAAGGTCAAATGGGAATTGCAGAAGGCATGGAAAGCCCATTGATGATAACATGCCGATAGGATTGGAAGAAGAATGAACGGCAGCTGTCTGGGGTTCCCGCACGGGATGTGCAGTACAGCCCAGACCGTTGGAGCGCTTAACTTCCGTGTTCGAATTTCCCCATCCATTTCGTTTTCCGTACACGCTTTTGCGTGCCTCGCTCCGAAAAGGGTGTATGGGAACGGGTGTGCCGCTCCGCTTTGGCCGCCTGATAATTAGATTGCATATGAGTTATTTAAAGCTTGTTGGTATGACGACTTTGCTAATAAAGTCGTGATTTGAGGCTACTTTATTAGCAGGATTTGGACTTCTTTAGCAACTATTGGATTTCTGAAAGCTTTTAAAGACTGGCGAGAACGAAATTATATCCTTCGGATTTAGCCCCGTTGGATGCAATGAGGTTACAGTATGACAGACCGACTTAGGTTGTTCGCAGAGTTCAATGGACTGCTTATTCCTATCCACATCTATGACGAAGCCGAGGTAATGAAATCTCTTAGGATACAGCTTCTCGGCAACGGTGCAGTTGCCCAGAACGGTGAGAAACTATCAGAAGCATCCAACGTTAAGGTTGCTGATTTTAGAAAGGTCACACTTGATGACATCATAAATTATATCACACTCAACCTTGGCAATGCACATAGCAATCTGAGCATAGCCCAACACTTCGGTCTTGACATTGGAAAAGGCAACTACAAAAACAAGACAACTGAACAGAACCACGCTTACGACAAAATATATCGGTTTTCTGGGCAGGCAAGAGACATAATTGCAGTGAACCAAAACGGAAAATGGATTAAGGGTGGAGCTGGTGTCAAAAACCAGATAGCTACATGGAAGTTCAGAAAAAATGAGGCAGGAAGCCAAATTACCCGTTGATGCTCTTGAACACCCTCCCAGCATGGAGCTGGGAAATGGGGTTCATGTTCACGCAACAGCCTCAATGGGTATGGCTGATTTCTGCCTTATTGATTATGAACGCCGCCACCAAAACCGTATTGGTGTTTTAGCCGACACCTCTTGTCAGAGGTGGCGGCGTGCGTCATGAGGTTACATGACAGTTAATTAATTAATTAACTTGGTATAAAAAGCGGTCTGCCGTTTTGCAACGTTGGGGTTGAACCTTAAAGTTTTATATATGATGCAAAAATTCAGGCTTTATACCCAATTCGTTCATTTCGTGGATAAGCACCACAATATTGTGGGCTATCAGCTTGCACAGCAATTCGTTCCTCTGTGCCGTGAAGCTCTTGCTTTTCAGCCTGTCCCCGAACTTCATTTTTACCATGTTGAAGGTGCTTTCAACATTGGAGCGGGCATGGTAATGCCCCATAAATTCCTCTTTGTGCAGCTGGAAGTAGAGGAACATCTTTCGCCAAATAAGCGAGCCTCTTGCTTTTCCAGTTGTGTTGCACTTGAAGGGTATGTATGCCTTAGAGCCTATGCTCTGGGCAACCTCGTAGTTTTCACGGCTTGAGTAGCCCATATCAGCCACAAGCTCCTGAATGTTGAAGCCGTTGTTATGGGCTTCAATCACAAGGGGCTTGAACTCTGGGCAGTCAGCTCCGTTTTCCTCAGTTATAGCCGCTCCCGCTATGATGTTGGTCTTTGTGCCAACGAGTATGTGAGCCTTAACCCAGTTGTGATGTTTCTTAGCCCCATACTTTTCCACAGCGTATTGGTTGAACTGGCTGGTTCGGAAACCACTGCTATCAGTTGCATAGGTTGTTTCAACCGCTTTCAGAGGCAGTGCCGTTATGGTCAAGAGCCTCTGCAAGACAGGCGTTATGTCCTCTTTATTCAGCAAGAGGTTCACCATGTTGTAGCATGGTGCTTTGCCAATGTCGCCCCTGTCCCGAGCTTTGCCGTAAAGCGAAGCCGCCCTTCTGCTTGAAAGCTGGCTGTATACCTTTTCTATGGCACAGTATACGCCCTCTTTGTTGCTAACCCTTGGTCTGCCGAAAGTCTGGACAGGCTCAGGTATAATGTCCGTCAGGTCTCCCAAGAGCCTGTCAAACATCACCAGTTCCGTTGTCTGTGACTTGTTGTAGGCGTTCCAGTTCTGCGGAT
This sequence comes from uncultured archaeon, assembly GCA_964501695.1. Classification (GTDB taxonomy): domain Archaea; phylum Aenigmatarchaeota; class Aenigmatarchaeia; order QMZP01; family QMZP01; genus VGIZ01. The sequence goes on from CAZCTG010000007.1 coordinate 7,754, forward strand.
ATGTCACCCGCATGGTTTTTGTTATCGTTGTGTTGCCTTCGTTGTCAGTTGTTTTCTGCACCCAGTAGTCTATGGCATACTGGTGCTTGCATGTGCATCCCCTCAGCTCATAGTCTGGGCAGGTGCAACAGTTCTTTCCGTTGTCCTTATAGACAAGATAACTGCCGTGACCGCTTTGAGAAGGGACTATCCAGCCCTTCGGGGTCAAGGTCAATGTCTTGCTATTGGCAATCTCCATGCCTTTTACTTTTCTCATATCGCTTTCTGTCATTTTTCTCACCTTATCATTAGACGTCTAACGTCTTATACTCTATTATTAGACGTCTAACTATATAAAGCTATCGCTTAGACGTCTAAAAGCTTATAAAGACATTTAGACGTTTAATATATATGAAACTTCAAAACCATCTTTCTCGGAAAGTGAAGGGCAAATCTTATGTTCAATGGCTTGTCATTCTACCACCAAAAGACATTGAAGCTCTTGGATGGAAGGAAGGCGAATCCCTTAGAACTCAAATTAAACCTGAGGGTCTCGTTTTAGTCAAAGGTTCTGAGTATGACTTGTTCAAAGAACAAGTTATTGAGCTTCTCAGAAACAACAAAACTGGTTTGACATGGGCTGAGATACAGAAGAAATTAAATCTTTCGCAGACAGTCCCTAACAATAGATGGGTTTCTCGACTGGAAAAAGATACAGGTATGCAAAGAAGGAAAGAGGGAACAAACACTTATTGGTTTTTGCCTGATGCTGGTGTTGTTGTCTATACAATAGGTTATGAAGGGAAAACGCTTGAATCCCTTTTAACCATGCTAAAAAGGCATGGCATACAGCAATTGGTTGATGTGAGAGAGCTTGCTTTGAGCAGAAAGAATGGATATTCCAAATCCGAACTGTCGAGATTCTTGCGGAGCAACGGTATAATATACAAGCATTACCCAGCTCTCGGTTCTCCAAGAGAGATAAGACATAATCTATGGAAGGAAGGCGATTATGACAAATTCTTCAAAGAATATTCACAAGCCCTGAATAGAGAAGAGTCTCAGGAACACTTGACCGACCTTGAAGGTTTGGCTCACATGAGAAGAACAGTTATCATGTGCTTTGAACGTGATATTGAAAAGTGCCACAGAAAGATAATCAAAGAACGCCTAATCAAAGATGGTTTTAAAGTTGCAGACTTATGACATTTCAGAAGATGAGAATGCTTGTAGTAGCCAAAACATATCCAAATCTCAGCAAGAAATATGATAGAACAGTATGCACGGCTGGAATAGATTTGGATTCAGGAACATGGATTAGAGTTTTCCCCATAAGATTTTTTGACTTGGATTACAAAACACGACCAGCTAAATACGATATTATAGATGTTGAAGTTGAACCGACAAGAGACAAGTTTCTACGAAGAGAAAGTCACAAGGCAAGAGATGAAACAATAAAGATAGTTGGTCATATTGGCACAGAAAACAATTGGAGTGAAAGAAAAAGGATACTTTTGCCGCTACTAAGAAAATCAATTGAAGAGCTTAACCTATTATATCCGAGAGAGAACATTTCTATCGGAATCATTAAACCCAAGCGCATATTGGATTTCAAGATAACCCCAATTGACAAATGCCGAGATTGGGAGAGGGATTTGATATTAGGCAAACAAAAAACACTTTCTGGAGAATACAAATCACCTCTCGACAAGATACCTTTCAAGTTCTCTTACGTCTTTGAATGCGATGATGATAGATGTAATCAACACGACTTGATGATTGAAGACTGGGAATTGTGCGCTCTGTTCAGGCAAGAGAGACAAAGGATTGGGGAAGAGAAAGCATTACAAGAGGTTAGACAAAAATACTTTGACATCTTTACAACAAAAAATGATATATACCTTATTGTCGGAACAGAAAGCACATGGAACAGTTGGTTAATAATCGGAGTGTTCTATCCAAAAAAGGAAAACTAAGCTATAAAACCACATTGTTCAATCTGTCTTACGTTTGCTGCCCACGCTTCTTTATCACTTTTATTTGAAAGAAACTTATTTGAGTTCTTTTTTGATAAATCATAGAATTTTCTAACATCGCTGTTCATAAACGCCGTGTTCTCAAGATTGTGGTCTATCTTCTCAAGCTTAATGGCTCTCTTCAAATCTGCGTTTATTCTTAGAATACCGCCAACATCTATTAAAAATAATAGCTCATTTGTATCGTTCCTCTTCCCCATTGAATGAGTAGTTATCATAGCGTCTTCTCTATTCAAGATATCTAGGTATATGGCGCTTGCAAATCCAATAATCAAATCTCTTTTTTGTCTTATTTCTTCTGGACTTGTTTTTCCGCCTTTAGGCATAACTTTTACTTCATACCATCTTGCGCCTTCAGAACCTACGTATCCTTTCTTGTCAACTTCAACAACCCAATCTAATTGTTCGGCAAAACTTTCCATTTCTTTCTTGAGTTTTATTAGACCATGAGCAACAGCAGAAACCGAGAACTGTATTTCTACCCACTTATCATTGACCAAATCCTCTGCCATGCTCAAAAGTGGGATTTATGGTTTATAAGCCACAAAAGCCCACTTTAAACATGGTTGGAAAGAAGCTGTCCTTTATCGGGATGCTTTCTATTGCGATTATAGTTTTAACTTCATTTCTGGGATTTCTTTTCCCATACAGCTTTGCCTATCCGCTATCCCTACCTATGCTCGTAATGCTTGCACTTTTCGCATTTTCGGCATGGAAGGACTATAACGCAACAAAAATTAGTCGTAAGTTTAAGATATTATTTTGTGTTCTATTGGCACTAATTATAATATCAGAAGCCGTAGTTGCTTACATGTATTTTGTGTTGCTTCCGCAATTGACTTCTTAAACAAGCACGACTTTATCCACAAAACCAATTTGACCCTTTATGAGCAAACTTTCGACTTTATGAGCAGACGTGACTATTTTAGCAAAGCCTGGTATGACCGGAGCAAGTTTTCGCTTTTCCGTCACGTCCATGAAACCTTCGGTTTCATGACGCACCTGACAAGCTCGGCTTGTCAGTGCGACGCTTTTGAAACAACAGCGTGGCTAAAAGGGTTCAAATGGGCCCGAGGGGACGTCCAGCACACAGCCGACATTCGTCGGCATGGAACATGAATTCTCATGCTCCTGCACATTCGAACCCCCGACACCTCGATTTCTCCGGAGCATTTAATGCCCCTAAGAGTCGAGTGCTCTACCATTTCAGGAAGCGAAGCAGGTTTCGCGTGCTTCACTTCGGGCTGAGCTACGGGCCCAAGCAAACTACTGCAGGTCGTGGACCTGCAGACATCCATTTGCGCCATCTTCTTGGCAATGGCACTGCTTGTTTCTTTTGGCTGATGCAGTAGGTTTATTTTTATTATCTATATATACATTCCCTTGAATTATAACATACTTGATATCATGGACACGTCAAAAAAAGAATACAGCGGGATCGTCCCGGAGATGAACATAGGGATGGTCGGCCATGTCGACCACGGCAAGACTACGCTCACGTCCGTGCTCACGGGCAAGTGGACGGACACCCATTCGGAGGAGATAAAGAGGGGCATCACCATCAGGCTGGGCTACGCGGACTTCACAATCCACAAATGCAGCAAGTGCCCGGAGCCACAATGCTACTCGACGACACGCAAGTGCCCGTTCTGCTTCGGCGACTGCGAGCCGCAGCGCATGGTTTCCATAGTGGACGCGCCGGGCCACGAGACGCTGATGACCACGGTGCTTTCCGGAACGTCCATAATGGACGGGGCGCTGCTGGTAATAGCGGCTGACGAGAAATGCCCGCAGCCGCAGACGCGGGAGCACCTCACGGCATTGGAACTGACGGGCATCAGGAACATAATAATAGTGCAGAACAAGATTGACGCTGTCACGGAAGAGGAGGCGCTTGCGAACTACAAACAAATCAAGGCCTTCGTCAAGGGCACGGTCGCCGAGGGCGCGCCGATTATACCGGTTTCAGCCAGCCAGCGCGTCAACATCGACGCGCTTGTCGAAGCGATAGAGAAGCGCATGCCCACGCCCGCGCGCGACCCGTCGAAGGAGCCCAAGATGCTCATAGCAAGGAGCTTTGACATAAACAGGCCGGGGACTGAAATCCCAAAGCTCTCAGGAGGCATAGTGGGAGGCTCGCTGGTGCAGGGCGCGCTCAAGGTCGGCGACGAAATAGAGATAAGGCCTGGGGTGAAGCGCGCCGGCAGGAATTATTACGATCCTGTCAGGAGCGTTGTCAGGGGGCTGCAGAAGGCTTCAAAGGATGTCAAAGAGGCAGGTCCCGGCGGGCTTCTTGGCGTGCTTACGGGGCTTGATTCCGCGCTGACGAAATCGGACAGCTTGGGCGGCAACGTGCTCGGCCTGCCTGGAAAGCTGCCTCCTGTGCTGAACGAGATAGCGATGAATGTGAAGCTGCTTGAGCGTGTCGTCGGCTCCAAGGAGGAGCTGAACGTCCAGCCGATAAAGACAGGCGAGCAGCTCATGCTCACCGTCGGCGTCGTGAGGACGGTCGGCACGGCAGAGCCTGCAAGGGGCGGGCTCACGAAGGTCGTGCTCAGGCTTCCCGTGTGCGCTAACAAGGGCGACCGCGCCGCCATCTCGCGCCAGGTCCTCGGCAGGTGGCGCCTTGTCGGGGTGGGCGAGATTGCCTGAAGTTTTTGGATACTCTTCTTTAGACCCGTGCGAAGCTACGCATCAAGGGCTCGTGTTCCTTTTTATATCTTGCCGTCAAGTGCCTTTATGGACACATTTGACACATACGTTGCAGCAGGAGCCTTCATGTTCAAGTTTCCTCCAAACAATAGAATATCAGCAGAATACAGAAACAAGAATTTAAGGGTTTCATTGGGAGATGGCGGTTCACTTGTGGTTAATGGCAAGCCGCTTAAAGATTATGCGTTGAAACTGGCCAAAGAATTTGCCGCTACAGCCTTCTATCCGCCGTGATTGATTAATCCTTCATCCAACCTTCCCGAAGCAGAGCGCGCTGTCTGACTGGTTGGCCTCGCCGTTGATGACGTCATAGCGTATGCTGACCGCCATGTTGCTGAAAAGCCTGCCTGTTTCCACGCCGATGGGGCCTGTCTTGACGACGAAGGCGTTGCCGGGCTGTATGTTCTCCATGCTGACGTATGGGCTTGTGTCCTCGCCCAGGGATGCGACGGAAAATCCGGTTATCATTACGGGCATGTTGCCGTTGATGAGCTGCATCGTGTAGCCGTCCGCGCTGGCGCGCTGATCCACGAAAGTGAAATACCTGAAGCCGCTGCAGTAGTTCTGCTCCACGTCGCTCAGCACGAAAAGGCCTGCAGCCAGAAGCAGCGCCCCGACCAGCGCCGCGGGCATGAGCAGCCAGCCGTGGCTTATCAGGTATTCACGCATGCTATCGCCCCAACCATTTGAATAATGAACCGCTTGACGTATTTGATGAATGCGGTGGTCATATCCATATCAATATTGGTTTTGTCGGGTTAAAAGGTTCTTTCGGAGCTAAGTGCTGCCAAAAAATAATAGAGATTGGAGATTTCTGGCTTTGCTGCTGGAGGATGATGCAGACAACAAAGAACTAAGGCTTACTTCTTCTCGCCTTCAGTGAGCTGGTTCACGCGCGACTTTATCAGCTTCTCTATCTCGCCGGATATCGTGAGCTCCTTCAGCACGCAGAGGGCCTTGAATTTCAAGAACAATTCCTTGTTCACTTCTATCGTGGTTGTGATTGTTTCCTGCCCCCCTTCCTGTTCAGGCATATCCATATTCTTGGCCATGCTCTTTTTAAATGTTCCTCTATTTTCCTGTGTGCCTGTGGAAATGTGCCACTTCCGAGGGTTTGCAGGATTTGAAACATCTTCCGCGAATCCTCTCCTTTCCTTGGACTCTTGGCTGAGGACACAAGCAGAAAACCAAGAATCACCTGCACAGCCTTTCCCTGTCCGAGAAAAGATAGGATAGCTTGCTGAGCCTGTCATTGGCCTCTACGGCGTGCTGAAGCATCATGTTGGGCACCCTGGAAAGCGCGGCCTCCCTGAACTGCTCGGACAGCTTCATGATGGCGGCAGACTCCCTTAATATCTGCGCGTCCTTGCTGATTATTTCGCGGATGATGTTGGACCTTGGCGACTTCCATTCAACGTAGCTCGATGTCACCTCGTCCCTGAGAATCTCTATGTCGTCCTTCAAGTTCCTCGCAGCCTTTTCGAGATCGCCGCTGCGCGGCCCCCTCAGGAAGTCCATCCCGAGGTGCGCGTTCTCGGCCGCCTTGGCCAGCCGCGCCTGCAGCACCCTGCAAAGCTCCTTGTGTGTCGCCGAAACGTCCGCCGCGCTCGCATAGCTGTATGGCTTGAGACTCAGCATAACTTCCTCAACGTAATTCATGCTTTCGCCGCGCGCCTTCTCCCATTCCGTTGGCATAATGATAATTGTCCCCGCAGGGTTAAATTGCTTCCTTTGGAAGGACCTCATTCCTCAAACCCGAGATACTTCTTCTGGCGCAGCACGACGACCCTGACGCCGCGGCGCTTCAACGACGCCTTGAGCGCCCTGTCCAGCGTGCAGACAGCCATGCCTTCGCGCTTGGCGATGCGGCGGATGGCTTCGTCAGCGTTTCTTTCTTTGCCGTGAGGGATTATCTTCACGCCCTCGCTCTTCAGGAGAAGCAGCGCGACCTTCGCGTGCGATGCGTTCCTGCCGCGGCCTCGCGCCAGCTTGTCCAGCTCCCTGACCGAAAGCTCTGAAACATAAAAATCGGCGGGGCCGAAGCCGCGCAGCTGTTCGAAGATGTCTACCCTGAACTGCCCCGGTATCATCAGGAAGTTGGTATCAAGCAAAAACTTCATGATATAACTTCATCGCCGATAATAATAAACATGGCAATGTTTTCCGCATATTGCAAGTCCTGCGGCCTGTGCTGCAAACGCCCGTTCATACTGCCGGAAGAAGCGGAGAGGATAGGCAGGAAGCTGGGCTTGTCCAGCCGCAAGTTCCTCAGGAAGACGGGAAGGCATTTCATCATAGACGCGGACCCCTGCCCGTTCCTGACAGACAAAGGCTGCTCCATAGAGGAAGAGAAGCCCGCGTGCTGCAGTGTGTTCCCGTTGGTGCTTGAGCCGGACGGGCGGGGCTTCCGTTGGGTGGTTTCGGAGGAATGCCCGCTGAAGCGCCATGCGACAGCGAAATTTCTCAAGAAGGCCGAGGCCGAAGGCAGGCGCCTGCTGGAGTACCACGAGAAAGACGTATTAAACAGGAGGGTATAATTTAATGCATGGCTGAAGTCAAGCTTCTGATAGAAGGATACACAATGAGCGAATCCGGCGAGGAGAGGACATGCCCCACCATAACGCTGGTCAGGGACAGGGAAATTGTTATGATTGTTGACCCCGGAGTGCTTGAAAGCCAGAAGCTTCTCATCAATGCGCTCAAGAGGGAGGATTTGAAGGTTTCTGACATCAACTACGTATGCCTGACGCATTCGCACATAGACCATTACCGCAATGTGGGCATGTTTCCTGATGCAAAGACGTTGGAGTTCTACGGCATTTGGGATGGAAACACGGTACAGGACTGGAAAGAAGATTTTACGGATGACATAAAAATAATCAAGACACCGGGCCATTCAAGGACGGGCATAACGCTTATGGTAAAAACAAAAATAGGCAGAGTTGCAATATGCGGCGACGTGTTCTGGATGGAAGGCGGACCTGCCGAAGACTCCTATGCAAACGACATGAAGCAGCTTCAGAAGAGCAGGAAGAAGGTGCTTGCGCTGGCGGACTACGTCATACCAGGCCATGCTGGTATGTTCAAAGTGAAGAAGAATTGATTACAATCCCAAGTTCAAGAATGTCGTCCATGAGATGCCTAGGTGAGATAGCGTATAATGCAAAACCGCCTTGGCAGACATGGAGCTAGATACCAAGATTCAGGAACGTAGTCCATGAAACGAGCCATACCAGAAGGAAGATGAACACGCCGTTGCCGAGCCACCATTTCCTGTCCTTGTTCTTTGTGGCGAACTGCACTATGAAGCCCAGCACGACCATGACGACTATGCCCGCCACGCCCGCGACGAGCGTCCTGCTCATCGAAGTCAGGATGACGGAAACCCAGCCCATGATGATTGCCGCGATGGAATTGACCGCGACAGAAAAGCGTATCTGGTTTATGTCGTTCATAGTAACTGATAAGTATTGCTGATATATATTGATTCCAATTGACAAAGGTAAAGAAATTAAGAAACCGGACTTGAGCAAATCACTTGCTCCTGTGCCTCATCTTCTTGCGCCTTTTCTTCAGCTTGTGCTTCTTTATCTTCTTCCTCTTCCTTTTCCTGCCGCATGGGGGCATTTTGAATTCACCTGTTTATCATTTGGCCTGAACTTGCTTATTAATATGGATTGGTGAATAACTAACCGCTTGGCGTATTTGATGTATGCGGTAATCAAAATTATGTCAATTACCCTTTCATTTTCTTGTAGGCCAGCTTGACATCCTGCCCGAGAATGGTCTTCCTGTTGGCGTGCTCCGCCAACTCCACGGCGTCCGCGGCTATCTGCTTTGAAAGCTCGTCCATGACAAGTATGAACTCCTCGGTGGCGCGGTCCGACACCCTGATGCCTTTCTTCGACTCCTTCAATATCCTTTCGAACGTCGCGAAATGCAGCTTTGCCATGTGAATTCCTTTGGTTTGCGCATTAAAAAGCTGCATATCCTTTAAAAACCTTTCGTTCACCCTGCTTATAAGGAAGCACGCAAAATATTCACTAATCGCTGATGGCGCATGATTTCAATCTTGATAGGGAGGTCGTGAAATGGTAACCGGATATTGCGTGAAGTGCAAGAAAAAGCAGGAAATTAAGGACGCGAAAAGCGTGAAGCTGAAGAACGGCAAGCCTGCTGTCAAGGGCGTCTGCCCGAAATGTGGCACAAAAATGTTTCGTATCGGTGCAGCATAATCGCATGGAATCATTATTGCACGGGGTTATTCTTTCAGCCCCGATTATAATTTTACTTTCTGTTTATCCAAAGCCAATCGCCCGGTAGCTGACAGCCTTCTCGCCGCCCGAGTTGGAGGAATGGATGTCCCTTGCCTTCAGGCCGAGCTTCTTCGCCGCAGCCATGAGCACAGCGATGGGGCCGTAGCCGCAGACAGAGGCATTGCTGCTTGAGAGCGCGTCAAAGAATCCTGATACATCCAGCCCCATTATCGCCTTCATTATGGGCTTCTCCCTCTTCTCGATGGTTTCAGGCGGCACGTAGTGCGAGAAGTCAGAGCTTGCTATGATGCCTATATCGCCAGGATTTGATTTGGATATGATGTCCGCGATTATTTCCCCCGTGCTTATGCAGGCATCCATCAGCTCATCGGAATAGCCGATGTTCATGATGCAGACCGGGACGAACGAGAATGAATTGAAGCGCTTCTGCAAGAATGGAAGCTGCACCTCGATGGAATGCTCCGCGAGGTGCGCGCCCGCGTCGTCGGCTATGTCGGTCCTCCTCATCAGCTCCGCTGCCAGATTTTCGTCAATCCCGGCGTCGCCGAGCGGCGTATGCCATTTTCCGCCGGACATCAGCGAGAACTCGTGGCCGTATCCCGTGTGGTTCGGCCCCAAGATTATGAAGCTTTTCGCCGGCCTCAGCAAGCCGATTGCAAAAGCGGCGGTCTGGCCTGAATACCCGTAACCCGCGTGGGGGCTTATCACCCCGACGCAGGAGGGTTTGGTTTTGGCAGATAGCATGAACTTCCCGATTTGCCTGCCCAGCAGGCCCGGCTCAAGGGGATAGAACATCCCCGCAACAGCCGGCGGTCTTGCCGTCATGTCTTGTTATTGTATTCCTGATTAATTTATCTTATGATGTAACCATGAGCCCCAGGGACAGAAGGGTCGGGACTGTCCGAGGGGCTTTTGGGTTGGGTAGCATGAACCTTAAAAGGAGGGCGCATCAGTTGTTGGGAAACAATCTGCTGAATACTATACCCTGAGTGGGAGAAAGGTATGGATTCAGAACCCTCCCATAAGGATTCATACTCTCATCTTGGCATGGCATTTTTATCCCCTTTGTGAACCCGAAGTATGAACCATGAGTGCAGTTTAGGTTAAAAACAACCCTTTCAATATAATAACATGGCAATAGAGCAGGTG